>NZ_JBBKBG010000004.1:0-142168 GCF_037892545.1 Pseudogracilibacillus sp. ICA-222130 | reverse complement strand
CCATTTCGAAGGTGTTTTATATTGTCTCAAATAATTAGGTTAGTCTAAAATATAGATAGTTTTTTTGTTAACCAAATTGACCATTAATATATGCATATGTGCGTTTATCTTGTGGGTCTTCGAATATTTGTTTTGTTTCCCCATACTCGACAATTTCCCCCTCATAAAAGAAGGCTGTTTGGTCTGAAATTCTCGCTGCTTGCTGCATATTATGTGTCACAATAATAATCGCATAATCATCTTTTAATTTCGTAATAAGTTCCTCTATTTTCAATGTTGATTTTGGATCTAATGCAGATGTCGGTTCATCCATTAAAATCACTTCTGGTTCGATTGCTAAACATCTTGCAATACATAGACGTTGTTGTTGTCCACCTGATAAGCGATATGCATTATCATGTAAACGATCTTTTACTTCGTCCCAAATAAAAGCTTTTCGCAAACTCGTTTCCACAATTTCATCTAAAATTGCTTTTTTGCGAATTCCGTGAATACGTGGTCCATATGCAATATTTTCATAGATTGATTTTGGAAAAGGATTCGCTTTTTGGAATACCATTCCAACATCTGTACGCAAATGTTCTACTTTCAAACTTGGATCAAAAATATTCTTATCACGATACCAAACATTTCCTTTCACTTTTACGTTTGTTGCTTGTTCAACCATGCGATTCAATGTTTTTAAATAGGTTGATTTCCCACACCCGGATGGTCCGATAATTGCTGTCACTTCTTTGTTACGAATTGCCATGTTGATATCTTTTAATGCATGTGTATCCCCATACCATAAGTTTAATCCTTCCGATTTATAGACGGTTTCACGTTCGATTGCTTCTTTTTCTAACAATTGGATATGTGGTCGTGTCTCCTGTTTTTCTACTGTTACAACAGACATACAATCTCCTCCTAATAATATTTTTAAACACCGCTGTAGAATGATATACCTTTGACGCTTCAAAGCTACGTACATAGCACAAATCACATTTAATCAAATGTTTTTTCAAATTTGTTTCGAATAAAAATAGCGGTTGCGTTTAGTAGGAATAAGACAATGAGTAATACGATAATGGTTGCCGCAGCTAAATTCGCATATTCGCGCACCATCGTCGAGTCTAATGTCCAATAATAAATTTGGACTGGTAGCACGGTAAATTTATCAAAAATACTCCCGGGAATAGGAATAAGTAATGCCGGAATACCTATGACAACGAGTGGAGCCGTCTCCCCAATCGCACGAGATAAGGATAAAATAGCACCAGTTAAAATTCCAGGTAACGCAATTGGTAAAATAACGTTTTGAATGGTTTGCCATTTTGTCGCCCCAAGACCATATGACCCTTCTGTCATAAAACTAGGCACCGTACGTAAAGCTTCTTGACTTGCAACAATGGTAATCGGCAAAATTAATAATGCCATTGTTAAACCGCCAGCTAAGACGACGTTTCCTAATTGTAAAGCCCGGACGAAAATCGTCATACCTAAAATTCCGTATACGATAGACGGGACACCAGCTAAGTTGCCGATATTCATTTGAATAAAATCACGTAATTTTCCTTTTTTCGCATACAACTCTAAATAAATAGCTGTTGCAACTCCTAATACCATCGTTACTGGTGCAACGACAAGCATTAACCAAAGTGTTCCTATAATTGCACCAAAAATTCCAGCCTTTTCCGGGTCTGTCGATAATTTTCCTGTAATAAAATCCATATTTAAAAAAGCAATCCCATCTGAACATACACGATATAATAAAATCGCCAAAACAATTAATGCAAATAATGTGGCAGCTAGAAATAAGCTTTTCGCAATATGATTGATTATAATTTTTTTATTCGTTCTTTTTTCTACTAAAGTAGGATTTAATTGTCTCATCTTTCACACACCTTATTCATACTGTGCTTTCCATTTTTTCGAAATATAATTCGCTAAAATGTTCATTAATAATGTAAAGACGAATAATGTTAATGCAACTGCATATAAACTGTAATAAATGGTGGATCCTGCTGGTGCGTCTCCACCTGTCACTTCTACAATATAAGCCGTCATCGTTTGCATGGATTGCGTAACATCGAATGTAAAGTTTTTTGTACTACCACTCGCAATCGTCACAATCATCGTCTCCCCAATTGCACGAGAAGTCGCAAGTACAATAGACGCAACAATTCCCGATAATGCACCAGGAATAACAATTTTCGTAACAACTTCTAATCTTGTTGCTCCCATTGCAAGGGCTCCGTCTTTTACAGCAGTCGGTACAGCATTCATTGCATCTTCAGATAAAGAAGCAATCATGGGAATAATCATAACTCCCATTACAATACCTGGACTTAATATATTCGTTGATTCCAACCCTGGGATAATATGCTTTAACATCGGTGTTACAAATGTAAATGCAAAAAACCCATATACAATAGTTGGAATACCTGCTAGAACTTCCAGTGCAGGTTTTAACACCTTTCTTAACTTTTTAGGTGCATATTCACTTAGGTATATTGCAGACATTAAACCAATTGGAATGGCAACAATTAGTGCAATAATGGTTGCAGTAAATGTACCAACTAATAATGGTAACACTCCAAATGATGGATTTGCACTCAACGGTTTTAAATTCGTTGAAGAAAAAAACTCCCAAATCGGTACTTCTCGAAAGAAATGTACCGATTCAGAAAATAAAATATAAATAATTCCGATTGTCGTTAAAATTGAAATACTAGTAAAGAGGAAAAGAAGTGTAGGAATCATCTTTTCCCCCTTCATTTTCCACCTTTGTAAAGTCGTTTCTTGTTTCATCAACTCTCGAACGTTGAACTGTTTATCTGACAAAATGATTCCCTCCTGCCACTTACTTCAGTGAATCGATGAAAGACAAGTTTTCATTTACTTCCTCTTCTGGAATAGGTGCGAATCCTGTTTCACCCGCAAAGTCGTTGATATTATTTAATACATACTCTGCAAAGTCTAATACCTCAGGTTTTTCCTTTGCATTGTTCACATTTAAGTAAGTGAATACTGGTCGAGTAAAGTCTGCGTAATCTCCATCTTCTGCAATCGTATCTAGAGAAGGTTCTACCGCACCGTCACCGAAATCTACAGATACTGCTTGTAATTTATCTTGGTTGTTCACGTAATAACCAAATCCGAAAAACGCAATTCCATTCTCATCATCTTCAATTAAGTTTACTAATGTTGAATATTCTTGTTGTAAATCAATATCTAACACTAAATCTTTTTCTTCTAATACATTTTCAAAGAAAAATTCATATGTTCCATGATTTTCATTCGGACCGTATGTGTTAATTTTTTCATCTGGCCAATCTGGATTGATATCAGACCACTTTGTTACATCTTCTTCTGCTAAGAAAATCTTCTTTAAGTCTTCTGCAGTGATTTCAGTAGCCCAATCATTCTCTTTATTGATAACAAATGTTAAACCGTCTAGTGCTACTTTCAATTCTTTTACTTCCATTCCTAATTCTTCTGCCTTAGCTGCCTCTTCTTCTTTAATTTCACGTGATGCGTCATTAAAATCTGTTCCATTCTCTACTAAAAACTTTTCAAATCCGGCACTAGTTCCCGCACGGCTTACTTCTACTGACACACCTTCTTGTTCATTGACCATATATTCTTCCGCTAATTTCGCCATTAGTGGATAAACTGTTCCAGAACCATCGATTACAACACTACCTTCTAATTGTTCTGATCCTTCATTGTTTCCATTTGCATCGCTGTTCGCATTACTATTTTCCGCTTCCCCTTGGCATGCTACTAAAATTAGCACGAAAGCTCCTAATAAAATAGCTTTCCAGATGTGATTCAATCTCATATTTTTCTCTCCTCTTTTTACCCTCATTTTTTATTCATCTTTAGTATAAAAGATGAATGTAAAGAGAATATGAAGGGAATGTAAAGAGAATGTAAATTCAAAAAAATACAAATAATAGCTCATAAAAAAGCCCTTCTAAAATGTATAAAACTAGACTTAGTTACGCTATGCTCCATCAGTCATTAAACCGTGTACCTTTGCAGAGGACTAAAATCATTCTAGCTATCACTGGATCAAACGCTCACCGTGTGCATTTGAAAAAAACTTTACATGAATGATAGACTCTTCTAAATATTTTCTTACTCCATACGCTCCTTTTATTTAAAAGAATCATACGATTATGCCAGAACATGATGTACAATTGTCTTAACATTAGGAGAAAGAGAGGAGATGTTATATGAATAAAAAAGTTATTTTCTGGGGTGTTATGATATTATTAGCTCTTTCTTTACTTGTTGCTTGTAATAATGATGATAACGAAGAAACTACTTCTTCAAGTAAACCACCTACTGCTCAAGAAGTATTAAGAGATGAACCAGATGCTGATATATTTCAGATAAAAGGTATCATATATCAGACAGGTATTGAGTGGGCAAATCATGTGAAAGTAACCAAAAATAAGAAGATTGGTATAATCAAAGAGACCTCAAAAAGTAAATTTAAAGACGGGACCGCCTCAAAGCTCCCACCAAATACTGATATTTTTTCGACAAACGAACAAGATATATTAATTGTAGAAGAAAATGGGGAAGTAAAAAAATATGTAGCTTTATCAGAAGGTTAAAAACCCACTGTTATTAAACAGAGAGTTTTTTCTAATTAATGAAGTGGATAATGTCTGGTGACCAAGAGAACGAAGACGAATATGTAGAAGAGTATTTATATAACCTGTCCATATCTGAGGTTTTAAAAGGGGCATTTCCCTCCTGGATTTGGTTTTGGATTACTTTTTTCTAAAAGGGAAATTCACTTATTTTCTATTTTTAAGCATAAAAAAGGTGCCAGTGAATTTTTTCCACCGACACCTTGTATTGTACAGCCTTTATTAATAGTTTACATTTTATAATTTCCATACATGCCATCACAAGATGATTATTTCTTTCAAACCTTATTCTACTAAACTTTCTTCAATTTGGTTCGCCATTTCTTGAACTGAAATTAATCCTCCACCAGATAAGTACCAGAATTCAGGATCTAAATAATAAATGTCATCATTTTGGAATGCTTTTGTACGTTCCACTAATTTGTTTTCAACTACTTGTTTCGCTGAGGATTCCCCACCGACAACAGCGCCACGATCAATTACATATAATAAATCTGGGTCTTGTTCTGTCACGTATTCAAATGATACGTTACTTCCGTGTGTAGATACTTCAATCCCTTCATCTACAGCTGGTACACCGAATACGTCATGGATAATTCCGAAACGCGAGCTAGGGCCATATGCACTAATTTTATCATCATTCGCTAAAATAATTAATGCATTTTTATCTGCCTCTTCCGCTTTTTCATTTACAGAAGCAATTGTGTCATCAATTTCAGCTAATGCATCTTCAACCTCTGATTCTTTTCCAAACATTTCTCCAACAGTAGTTACGTTCTCAGTAAATGAGTCCATATAATTCTCTGTATCTACTCCTAAGAATACTGTTTCTGCAATTTCTTGTAGTTGATCATATACTTCTGATTGACGTCCAGAGATAATAATTAAATCTGGATCAAGTTCCGCAATTTTTTCAAAATCAGGTTCTTTTAATGAACCAATATTTGCATAATCTTCTGATGCGAAATCATCAATATAACTTGGAATCACACCTGCTTGTGCAACACCAACTACTTTATCTTCTAAACCTAATTTTTTAAATGTATCTAGTATACCAAAATCAAATACTACAACTTTTTCTGGATTTTTTTCGATTTCAGATGTTCCTAACTCATGTTCAATTGTCATCGTTTCCGATGCTTCGTTATTGTTTGATGCATTATCGTTTCCATTATTATCTGAACTACAAGCTGCAGCAACTACCATTAAAACTACTAATAATAAACTTACATATATTTTTTTCATTGAATTATATACCTCACATATTTTTTAGAAATAGACACAAATTCTTTGGTCTTCAATCTCTTTAATTTCGATATCCATATCATAAATTTCTTTTAACACACATGAATCAATGACATCACAAGTATGACCTTGCTTTACTATTTTTCCATCTTTTAATGCGACAATTTCATCTGAATAACATGATGCAAAGTTAATATCATGAATGACAATAACAATTGTTTTTCCTAACTCATCGCAAAGTCTACGTAAAGTCTTCATAATTTGTACAGCATGTCGCATATCTAAATTATTTAATGGTTCATCCAGTAAAATATATTCTGTATCTTGTGCAAGTACCATTGCAATAAATGCACGTTGTCGTTGACCACCACTTAATTCATCTAAAAATTTATGCTGAATATCCGCTAATTCCATATATGCAATTGCTTCATCTACCTTTTTCCAGTCTTCACGCTTCAAATTTCCTTTTGAATATGGAAAACGTCCAAAAGAAATAAGCTCTCTTACAGTTAACTTTACATTCATCGAGTTCGATTGTTTTAAAATAGAGATTTTACGCGCAAGTTCACTATCTTTTGACTTGCTTATATCTTCTCCATCAATCGTGATGATTCCTTCGTCTTTTGCAATGAGCCTACTAACCATAGAGATTAACGTACTTTTACCTGCTCCATTCGGTCCAATAAACGATGTTATTTTCCCTTTCGGAATTGTTAATGACACATCATCAATAACTTTTTTGTTGTTATACGTTTTAAATACACTTTTTATATCTACCATGATTTATTCTCCTTTAGAATTAAATAGATGAAGTAAATTCCACCAACGAAATTTATAATTACACTTAATGTCGTTTCAAACGTAAAGATCTTTTCAACAATAAATTGACCACCTATTAATGCGATAATGCTAATTAATACAGAGCCTAAGATAATATATAAATGCCTATAAGTCCTCATAAACTCGTAAGCAATGTTAACGACGAGTAAGCCTAAAAATGTGATAGGACCTATCAACGCTGTTGCAATAGAGATTAAAATTGCGACAACTATTAATAGTCGTTTTACAACAAAGTCATAAGGAACACCTAAGTTTGTTGCATGGTCCTTCCCTAAAGCTAATACGTCTAAGTATTTATAGTATCGACTAAAGTAAATGACGACCCCTATCATCAACACAATAGATAAATAAACGAGGCTCGTATTTACATTGTTTATACTTGCAAACATCTTATCTTGCGCAACCATGAACTCATTTGGATCAATGAGCACTTGCATGAAAGATGTAAAACTACTGAAGAATGTTCCTAAAATCATCCCGATTAGTAAAAGGAAATATATATTTACATTTTCCCCTTTAAATAATAATCGGTAAAATAATAGAGAAAATAACACCATGACACCTATTGATATTAGATAATTCATTTGACTGTTCATCATCACTAATGAACGAGAGCCAAAAATAAAAATGATGAAAGTTTGCGTTAGTAAATATAGAGAATCAATTCCCATAATACTAGGCGTTAAAATTCTGTTATTTGTTATCGTCATAAAAACAGTTGTCGAAAATGCAATTGCTCCACCAGTTAAAATGATAGCGACAACTTTCATAATCCTCTTCGGTAATACGTAATCGATATTACCAGTTAGGTCATAAAAAATATATAGTAACGCTAGGGATAATGCAACAATAGCAAGAATGATCGTCTTTTTTTTATAACCCATATTTCCTTCTCCTTAATAGCAGGTAGATGAAAATACCACTTCCAATAACACCTACTGTTAAATTGATTGGAACTTCATATGGATAAATAATCACTCTACCGATAATATCACATACGAGCACAAACAATGCCCCTAGCAAAGCCGTATGTATTAAATTGTTTTTTAAATGGTCTCCTTGATAAATCGTCACAATGTTTGGCACGATTAACCCGAGAAACGGTATAACACCAACAGACAACACAACAGATGCTGTAACAAAAGCCGATATGATTAAACCGATATTCACAATTTGCCGATAATTTAAGCCTAAATTTTTGGAAAACTCTTCTCCCATTCCAGCTATCGTAAACTTATTTGCATATACATATGCAATAATGAGTGTTGGAATACTAATATATAAAAGTTCATAGTTTCCACTCATAATCATGGAGAAATCACCTTGCATCCATGATGTCATATTTTGAATAAGATCATTTTTATATGCAAAGAAAGTGGCCATTGAATCGATAATACTACCGAACATGAGCCCAACTAATGGAATAAACACGGGATCTTTAAATTTAATTTTCTCTAAAATTTTCATAAAAACAAACGTACCAATTAATGCAAATCCAAATGATATCGACATCTTAAGTAAAGGACTTGCTGCGGTAAACCACATTAATGATACGAGTACTCCGAAACGAGCAGCATCCATTGTACCTGCCGTTGTCGGGGATACAAACTTATTTTTACTTAGTTGTTGCATGATGAGACCGGCAATACTCATACTTGCTCCAGCAATTAAAATACTGACAAGTCTCGGCAATCGGCTTACGAGTAAAACTTCGGTTTGTTCTTCGGTTAATTTAAATATGTCTAATGGTGTGACATCCGAGACACCGATGAAAATCGATGTAAATGACAATATTACCAATGGAATAACTAAATAACGTATTTTCATTTTTATCTTATCTCTCTCTATTTATCATCATTCTAATTTAAGTATCATTATAAATAAGAATGAGATTCATTATCAATTAGGTTGTCGAATAAAGTATAACACAAATAAAAAAAGGAAGCAATACATTCTCATCATTTTTCGTATAAGGCGATAATAGATAATAAAAAGTACCATCAATTAAGCCTATAGTACGATATTGATTTTTCCATGCACGTTTGAAATTTAATAGATTTAACTGTGAAAGAACTGTATCTCATTTCATCGTTTCTATATGATGTTTCACTTCTTCTATTCAGTTATTTTATCGTTGAATACATCTAGTGCTAGCTAAAAATAACACGTATAAAAACGATCATGTTTATATTTTCATTATAAACATGACCGTTTTTTTGGCGAGTAGAGACTAAGTTATGTTCTAAGCACCTTTACTATTCCTTCCCGTAGCATGTGTCACCATCACAGTATGTCGTCGCACATACGGGAGCGTTTTTATCTAGTTTTACTTTTTCGGCATTTTCTTCATCCCATATTTGTTGTAGGATTTTGAGGAACACTTCTTCACTTTGTGCTCCTGCCACTGCATGAACTTCATTAAAGACGAAGAATGGAACACCTTCCACCCCCATCTCTTCCGCTACTAACTGGTCTTCTTTTACTGCATTCGTATATTTACGGCAACTCAGTAAACGAACAACTTGTTCATTTTCAATTGCAGATGCTTCTGCAATATTGATTAACACTTCTTCCAAACCAATATTTTCTAATTGAGAAAAATATGTTTCAAATAATTGTTCTACTACTTTGGAATCCTTCCCATATGTTTCTGCTAACTTCACAAGTCGATGTGCTTCAAAAGTATTCGTATGTTTTATTTTATCCAAATGGATTTGCACATCATACTTGCTGCCCATTTCAGCAATAGCAGCCATTTTTGATAATGTTCTCTCTTTTGGAAGTTGGAATTTATCCATTAACAATTCAATTACTGTTCTTTCGTTATGTACATCCGCATTTGGGTCTAATTGAAAACATTTATATTGAATCGTCACATATTCCCTATGCTCAAAGTTCTCTAACGCTCGTCGAAAGGCCTTTTGTCCAATATAACAATATGGACAAACAAAGTCAGACCATATTTCTACTTTCACTTTCCCACCTCATCAAACAAACAAAACGGTTAACAAATTAATCTAATAATGATTTTCCATTTATCTTCATTCGTTTTGTATTTTTTAATTCCTCAATGGTTGATACACCAATCCCAAACATTGTCATTTTTAATTCGAATTCGATTTGATCCATTACCTCTAACACTTGTTCCACAGATTGTGTTGCTGCTTTTAATAAAGCGCGAGCATATCCAATTACATCGGCACCGATTGCAATTGCTTTTGCTGCATCTACCCCTGTTTTCATCCCACCACTTGAAACAATTGGTGTTTCCGGTAAATGGGACCTAACAGAAACGATACAATCCTTTGTCGGAATTCCCCAATCATTGAACGCTTCCGCTGCACGCTTACGTAAATCATCTTCTGTTCTTAGTTTTTCAACTTGACTCCATGACGTTCCACCTGCACCAGCAACATCAATATATGAAATACCTACATCATATAACTTTTTCGCAACCGTTCCATCAATACCGAAACCAACTTCTTTTACACCTACTGGAACAGATATGTTTTTACATACTTCTTCAATTTTCGGTAATAAATGTTCAAAGTTTAAATCGCCACCATCTTGCACGACTTCTTGTAAACTATTTAAATGAAGAACAAGGGAGTCCGCTTCTGTTCTTTCTACAATTCTTTCACAATGATCTACACCGTACCCATAATTAAATTGCACTGCACCTAAATTGGCAATAAGTGGCACTGTTGTCGCATACTTACGAATTAAAAAAGAAGTTTCATGTGCATCACTTTCTAATAATGCACGTGTGGAACCGAGGCCGATTGCCCATCCTTTTTCTTCACTAGCTAACGCTAAATTTATATTAATTTTCGAAGCTAATTCCGAACCACCTGTCATAGAACTTACTAAGAACGGGGCTTTTAACGTTTTACCGATAAATGATGTCGAAAGATCAATATCATGAAAATTAATTTCTGGAAGTGCATTATGGATGAAAGAAATTCCTTCCAAACCTGTCGTCTTATTTACACCTTCTACTGCATCCGTTAAACAGAGTCGAATATGTTCTGTTTTTCTTACATTAATATCTGCTTCCATGAATAACACCCTCATTCTGTTCATAATTAAACCATCTATATTTAGTGTACGTTTTTCACATTTAGATTGAAAGAAATATGATTGTACAACTCCTTACATGATCCTTTTTTCAACTAATCATGCAAACGATGCCTTCTTTTATCAACAATCTTCCTTATGATTCTTTCTCAATCTCGTTTTGATCATCTTGGGACCATTCTTTAAAGCCACCTGCATATAGCTTCACATTTTTAAACCCAGCTTCTTTTAATGCGACAACATTGATACACGCAGAATTTCCTGTTCCGCAAGAAACAATATGTTCTTGTTTTTCTTTAACCGATGCAAATTGTCCTTGCAATGAGGTCGCTGATTTCCACCGACCATTTGCATCTACAACATTTTTTGCGGGAAAGTTTTGTGCGCCTTTAATATGGCCATCCTTCCCATATCCTGAAGGTGCTTCTCCACTATATTTTTCATAACTACGTGCATCTATATGTACCGACGTTTCATCTTCTAATTGTGCTTTTACTTCATCGATTTGAACGAGCATATCTTGTTGCAACTGAACATCGAATATCGTCTTGTCACGTTCGATTACTTCATCTGTCCATTCGTATCCTGCTTCTCCCCAAGCTTGTGCTCCACCATTTAAAATATAGACTTCATCGTGTCCTAAATAGGTGAACAATACATATGCTTTCGATGCTGCACGATGGTTTCCTTCATCATATAAAAGTATAGGTGTTTGGCGATGAATCCCTTTTTCTTCTAATGTCGCTTTTATTTGTTCTATTTCAGGAAAAAAGGAATCTTTTCCGCTTATATCTTCTTTGAAATCTAAGTATACAGCACCTGGAAGATGTTGATGTTTATACACTTCTTTTCCTGTTCCATATACTTCATCTTTGATACGTACATCTATTGGAATCATAGATTGCGTCATTATTTTTTCCCGTGCCTTTTCAACGGATAAAATAATTGTCATATTCATTCTCTCCTTGTTTTTTTATACAAAAAGCATTGTTTAGTATGGTCTTGTATGATGCCAACTGCTTGTAAAAAGGAATAACAAATCACAGGGCCAACAAAAGAAAAGCCACGTTTTTTCAAATCTTTACTTAATTTAGTGGATAGGGTGGAAGAGGCTGGTACTTCTGAGGAATCTTCCCAATCATTTACGATACATTTTTCCCCAACAAAGGACCAAATATATTGATGGAAGGAACCAAACTCCTCTTGGATATGTAAAATTGCTTGAGCATTTTGAATGGTTGCACGAATTTTTCGTTCATTTCGGATGATCCCCTCATTTTCGAGCAACTTTTCCACCTCTTCTTCCGTAAATGTTGCAACCGTTGCAATATCAAAATTCGCAAATGCTTTACGATAGTTTTCTCTCCGCTTTAAGATCGTAATCCAGCTAAGCCCTGCCTGTGCTCCTTCTAACGTAATCATCTCAAACAAATACGTATCATTAAAAAAACGATCTATATTACCCCACTCTTCATCATGGTAAACTTCATATAAAGGGTCCTTCGTTACCCATGCACATCGCTGTTTTTCCATTTATGATTCCTTCGTTTCTATATCATTTTCTTCATATGATATCCAATCACTAAAACTTCCAACATATAGTTTTACATCGTCAAATCCCGCTATTTGTAATGCAAGCACATTAGGACATGCTGAAATTCCTGAGCCACAAGAAGCGATAATGGTATCGTAATCCTTTAAGTTAGCAAAATGTGCCTGTAATGCCTCTTTCGACTTCCAATTACCTTCTTCGTCTAATATGTCAGCCCAAAAGTAATTTTTCGCCCCTGGAATATGTCCTGCTTTTCCATATAACGGTTCTATTTTACCAAGATAACGATTTTTCGCTCTTGAATCTAATAATACTTCTGTTTCCATATGACGATCGCGAACTTCTTCCATTGTGATAATTAGATCGTGTTGTACATCGGGGGTAAAATGACCTTCCTTTCGCTCTTTCGTTTCGGATGTTACAGGATAAGCCGCATGTTTCCATGCACGAAAACCACCTTGTAATACGTATGCATTTTCTATCCCGACATAACGTAGGACAAACCAAGCACGTGGTGCAAACATCTCATTTCCTTCATCATAGACAACAACCGTTGAATCATTGTTTATCCCCAGTTGGCGCAATTTTTGTGAAAACGTATCAACATCTGGTAATGGATGATTGCCGCCATGCGTGTGTACTTCTCCTGATAAATCTTTTTCTAAATGTACATATTGTGCACCGACAATATGTTCTTCTATATATGCCTCATACCCATCATCCGGTCTTTCTAAATTGGAACGCGCATCCAATATTACCACGTTTTCATCAAATAATTTATCTCTTAATGTTGCTACATCCATTAAATAACGCATTAAAAATCCCCTTCCCTTCTGTTCTCTACTCGTTTATTTCTTATTCTATCATATTATGTACACAAATTTTGCGCACATTTACACACTTATGATTGCATTCCGTTTTCATTATGTGAGAAAATACATAACGTAATGGAGGTAGAAAAAATGAAAAAATGGATTATGTTATGTATCTGTACATTATTATTACTTGGTGCTTGTAGTAATAATGAAGAAGCAACAAAACAAGAAAACACAAATGAAGCAACTGAAAACAATAACGAAACAACTACAAATGAATTAACGGAAGAAACGATCGTAAAAGGTGACGAAGGGGATGCCATCGCAACCATTCAACGGGCACTCATTGACATCGGTTATGACGCAGAGGAAACAAGCGTAATGGACAGTTATACTGTTTGGGCATTAACAGATATGCAATTACAATTGGAAGATATTGCTACGACTGGGATATACGAAAATGAAATGAAACAAGTCATAGAGGAACAATTAGATCATACAACCGTAGAACCAGCAGCAAAACTTGATCGCCCTGATTCCAATGACCGTCTTTCATTAGCCATTGACAATCCTTATGAAATATTAGCATTGGT
Source organism: Pseudogracilibacillus sp. ICA-222130 (assembly GCF_037892545.1). Lineage (NCBI taxonomy): Bacteria > Bacillati > Bacillota > Bacilli > Caryophanales > Bacillaceae > Pseudogracilibacillus > Pseudogracilibacillus sp. ICA-222130. Next base: position 128,400 of record NZ_JBBKBG010000004.1, on the reverse strand, counting down.
GAATAAATCTAATGCACTACCAGAAGGTTTTGAACCTGAAGATTTAACGGTCCCAGATGTCCGTTTTCCTTTTGAGGAAGATGACCCGAAAAAACAGTTACGAAAAGTTGCTGCCGATGCGTTAGAGCAACTATTTGAGGCGAGCGAAACAGAAGGATTAAACCTCTTTGCTCAATCAGGGTATCGGTCATATGACCGTCAAGTAGCTGTATTTGCGGCGAATGTTGAAAAACACGGCGAAGAACATGCAAATACATATAGTGCACGTCCTGGCGAAAGTGAACATCAAACAGGTTTAGTAATGGATGTGACGACAGATAAAGTTGGCTTCGATTTAATCGTTGAATTCGGTGAAACGGATGAAGGGAAATGGTTGAAAGACCATGCACATGAATATGGCTTTATTATTCGCTATCCTGAAGGAAAAGAAGATATTACAAAATATCAGTATGAACCATGGCATTTACGTTTTGTCGGGGAACAAGCCGCAACCGAAATATATGAAAAAGAAATAACATTAGAAGAATATTTAGAAGCGAAACAATAGAAAAATAGCTTAGGAAAACGATATAATGTCTTCCTAAGCTATTTTGATTATGTAAGGTCAATTCATAGATTAAAATGGTTTTGTAATCATGAGCAAAATAATAATAAGGAAAATAATATTGGTCATTCGCTCATAAAAAAATAGTTCCTTTGCTAGCCCCTCATACGTATCTGGAATTTCCTGAATACGGTCATCCGCTAACATTTCCTTAATCGGTTTTGCGCGTGGTGATAAAACAAGTGGTCCTGCAACTAATGCGACTAAAAATAAAACTAGACTAATAAGAAACCAATATTGTGTAAATAAATCCGGATGGATGATGCCCATCCCTAACCCCGTTACTAACAACAATGTTCCACCAACCATGACAAAATGGTGAATTCTATTTCGAATATGATAAGCATGTCTTAATTGCGTCATATCTTTTGCATTGGTCACAATATAGATCATTACAAATCCAGGTCCTAATCCTAATATTGCAGCGAAAACATGTATGATAACGAGCAAATCGTATAAACTCATAAAAAAGTACCTCCATCGTTGTGCATTAAGTTTACTACTTAATGTGTATGAATTCAACAAATGAAGGTATGCATATATATCTTTTTTTTAAAAGTTTTCCCCGATATATTTATCTAAAATTTGATCGATTTGTTCGCCGTACATTTCTCCAAATAAGTTTAAATGAGCCATCAGATAATATAATTGATAAAGTGGTTTAATGTCTTCATATTCTTTTCTTAATGGATAGTTTTCATGATAAGCTTCATAAAATTTACTTGGAAATCCACCAAACAATTCTGTATAGGCAAGTTCAAAATGACGGTCCCCATATAAAAACGATGGATCGACAATATATGGTTCTCCCCCAGGGCCTACAATCCAATTACCTGAATATAAATCCCCGTGTAAATGAGATGGTTCCACAAAACTTGGAATCCATTTATCTAGTTTTTCTAGTAACTTTTCTAGTTGTTTACGACGTTTTCCTTCTATATTACCAGTTTCAATCCCTTGTTCTAATTGGGAACCTAATCGTTTATCCCGGTAATATTCTAACCAGTTTGCATTCAATTCATTTGGTTGTGGCAATAATCCGATATACGTGTCAGAATCAAATCCATGCAAACGACCATATGACTTATGGAGATCTGCTAGTTTTCTCCCTAATGTTTCTTCTGTTTTATCTGTTTTCTTTCCTTCAATCCATTCTAATAATAAAAATCCTTTTCCAGGCTGGTCTGAATACGATAAAAAGCTCGGCACAGAAATCGTGTTCGTCTCTTTTAATAGACGTAACCCTGTCGCCTCACTTTTAAAGAAAAATTTCGGTGCATTCGCGTGGAATTTCATGAAAAATTCCGCATCAATTGTCTGTACATAATATGCTTCGTTGATGGAACCACCTTTAATTTTCTTAATCGTTTGAACTTCCGAGTAATCTCGGCCATTTTCTAATGCTATTCGAACTAATTTTTCCATTTCATTATTTTTCATTTATCTGTACCCACAATCTCATTGGATTTTGTTGGCCTTCTTCTAATGGCATATGTAGCATCCCGATTTTATGAGATTCATTCGCTTTGGTGAAAACTTGATACATTGCCTTAGAAGCTCCTAAGCCTATATTCGTTGCATAATCTACAGATTGACTATCATAAATATCTGTCATTCCAACGAAATATATTGATGTTAAGCACATGGGACAAGGCTGTCCGCTCGCATACATCGTTACCATTTAACATGTTATTTGTTTGTCATGTTTTCTGTTTTTCTGTGTAAGGTAAATCACCTTTAACTCCGCATGACTACTTACGTCAAATGTACAGTGTCATCCATTGACACCTTCTGCGATGATGTTCCCTTCTTACACAAGGTCTACACCAAATGAACTTCCACCTTGCGCTACATTTTCTACTACTAGTTGTACCGCATGCTCCATAAATCCATCTCTATCCCTTCAAAAGTGTTTACCTACTTTCATCTTATAACAAAATCCAATCCGTTTCCATCCAAATATTATATAAGATTTATATATCACAATGTATTAATTATTCAAATGACAAAGCCATATCTCCTTCTTTAATCCAACCAATTTTTCGTAGATACATCGTACAAAGCACACTAATAATGATCGGAGCAATAATATGAAGCAACAGAACTTGAATGAACACCGTCCATGTAAAGCCCATCGTCTCAAATGCCATCATTTGTCCAACTAAACCACTCGTTCCCATTCCTGCTCCTGCTGTATTGTTTTCCATCATAAAAATAGCTGTCCCTATCGGTGCGAGAATCACTCCGGCAACAGTCGGTGGGATTAATATTGCTGGGTTTCGAATGATATTTGCAACTTGTAACATCGATGTTCCAATCCCTTGTGCAAGGAACCCACCAATCCCGTTTTCACGATAGCTAGCGGCAGCAAAACCGACCATTTGTGCAGAACAACCGATGACAGCTGCTCCTGCTGCTAAACCATCTAAAGATAACATAAATGCAATCGCAACACTTGAAATCGGTGCCGTCAATGCCCATCCCATTAAAACAGCTACGATGATCCCCATAATGAATGGCCTTTGTGTAGTAGACCAATTAATCATTTCTCCTAACCAAAGCATTCCTTGTTGAATCGGGATTCCGACGAACTTTCCTGTTATATACCCAATAAAAATCGTCGTAAAAGGCGTTACAATAATATCGACACGAGTAGTTTGATAGACTAATTTCCCTATCTCAGTCGCTATTAATGCTGCAACATAGCTTCCAGCTGGTCCACCTAACTCTGCCCCAAACGCTCCTGCAAATAGCGCAGAAAACAATACTAATGGTGGTGCTTGTAAGCCATATGCAATGGCAACACCAATCGCTCCTCCCATTATTTTGTTATCCATCGCAAATGTACCCATTTCTATGAACATCGGGCCAATATTGGCGATATTATATAATGCTAATTGCTCTCCTATTGTTTTCATTATAAGTCCAATAATAAGGGAGGAGAACAATCCTAATGCCATATAACTTAAAGCTGTTATAAAATAGTCGTTCGGTGATAATGTGACACCTTTTTTCTTTACGTAATTTTTCATTGTACACACCTCTTTACAGTTGTCTTGTCACTATTATTATGACCTATAAATGAAAACATTTCTAATAGAAACCCTTATTAAAACAACATTTGCTATTTGAAGCCCTTTCCTATATAATTTGTGACGGAAACTTCGGTTTATTCAATGATTAGGAGGAGTTTTAAGTGAAAGAATTACAACCATCCGCAATTGCGAAGATTATTCGTGAACGCCGTTCGATTAAGAAAGGATACAATGATAAAAAGGTTGAAGAAGCTACTGTTCGTGCCTTATTAGACCAATCTATTTGGGCACCAACACATGGCTTACGTGAACCTTGGCGCTTTATTTTTATCGATAAAGAAATGTTACCAACTTTTGCGAAAAAAGTTAGTTTAACTTATGAAGAAGATATGCAAGAAAATCGTGAAAACTATTTAAATGAACCAAATGCTATTTTAGTAGCGATCATGCAAGAACCAGAAAAACAGAAGCAATGGGATGAAAACTTTGGCGCTATAGCTAGCTTCATTCATAATTTCTCCTTACTAGCTTGGGAACAAGACTTAGGAGTTTGTTGGAAAACGAACCCTCATATATACGATCCGAAAGTAAAAGAGATTTTAGATGTAGCAGACACAGAGAAAATTGTCGGTTTCATCCATTTAGGATATTTTGATGATACACCAGAAGTAAAGCCCCGTACTAACATCGATGAAAAATTAACCATTTATAAAGGATAAGATCAAACATAAAGTTGGATATGTATACTTGATAGGGCAGTAACACGAAGTATTCGATTCTCATAGATTACTTAAAGATGTTACCCATATTTCCTGTAAAGTATCACAAAATCCAACTTTTTTACTCTGATCTTTCATAACGCAAACTTATTTGTTTCTTTAGTAAATTCATTCAGTATACGTAATCTGTTTAAATTTTTGAAATATTTCATTTTTATGGTTGACAAACGTTTTAATATTTATTATGATTGTAATCAAATCTTATACATATGCAAGGAGAAAGAAGAGTAATCTATGGTAGACACTTTAGAGAGCTAGTGGTTTGGTGAGAACTAGTGTGACACATAGATGAATGGACTTTCTGGCATTTAAACCGAACGAATCATTACTTCAGTAGGCTTTAACGATTTAGTCTCCCGTTATATGAGACGAATAGATATATATCTATTCACCAAAGTGAGCAAATATTATTGCTAATAAAGGTGGCACCGCGATCCTCGTCCTTTTTTATGGATGGAGGTGTTTTTTATTTTATGCTACCTTTCTATAGAACAACTTCATATGTATGTACAAATCGCAAAGTAAGAGGAGTACATTTTTAAGAAACATCAAAGAGAGCTAGGGATGGTGGGATCCTAGTATGTGGATAAAAGTGGAATGGGCTTACGAGAGAATCTTTGAACGACTGCTTTTTTAGTAGGAGATTCCGTTCTTCCGACGTTATACGGATAGAATATCGAATACAAACAATGTATTCCGTATTTGAAAACGAGATAAAGGGAAATTTATACCCCTTTAACATGAGGTGGCACCACGGTCTATCATCGTCCTCTACAAACATATATATGTTTGTAGAGGACTTTTTTATTTTAGGAGGAAATAAGAAATGATTAAACAACAAAACACATATACATCTTCAAAGATAAATGCTGATACATTAACACCTGTAGGAATATTTAAACGATTAGAAGGTACGAAAAAGTTTTTATTAGAAAGTTCCTTCCAACACGAAACGAAGGGGAAGTTCTCTTATGTTGGTGCAAATCCTTACGAGGAAATAATCGGTTACGGTACGACAACGACGGTACACAACTTAGAAACAAACGAAACGTCCACATATGAGATGCACGTTTTACAATATTTTAAAGAACATTTCCCAAAAATAGAGGCAGACTTACCGCTACCTTTCTCGGGTGGAGCTATCGGTTATATCGGTTATGATGCTATACGTCCTTTCACAAACATCGGTGCCGAAAAGGAAGATGATTTAGAAATGCCTGATTATCACTTCATGGTATATGACACGATTATCGCTTATGAACATCGGACAGAAGCTGCTCATATTATCAAGTTACATACGAACGAAAAAACAGAAGCAGAAATCGATCGTCATATTCAAAACATCGAAGGTCAATTAAAAAAGGAAATGACGATTGAAGATCCAACGATTGCACCATTCGAATTTACATCAACGGTTGAAAAAGATGTATTCATCGACAGAGTAAATAAAGCAAAACAGTATATCGAAAAAGGGGAATGTGAACAAATTGTTTTATCACAGCGAATGGTTGCAACGATCACAGACGACCCATTTTCAATTTACCGAAAATTACGGACGGCGAATCCTTCCCCTTACATGTTCTACATTGATTTTACAGATTATCTCATTATCGGTGCATCACCGGAAAGTCTCGTTCAAACTACAGGAAGAACGGTCGTGACAAATCCGATAGCAGGAACGAAGCCAAGGGGAAAAAATGAAGTAGAAGATGCAATGATCGCATATGAATTATTACAAGATCCAAAAGAAGTTGCCGAACACGATATGCTCGTCCAACTAAGTAAAAGAGATTTACATCCTATTTGTAAACAAGGAAGCATCCAAGTTCCGGTATATAAAGATATCGTAAAGTATGAACATGTCATGCATATCGTCTCCGAAACACACGGAACATTAAAAGATCATTTAACGAGTTTTGATGCATTGGTCGCTTGTTTACCTGCTGGAACGGTATCAGGTTCTCCAAAAATTAGGGCCATGCAAATTATTAATGAATTAGAGGATGAACGCCGCGGATTTTACGCTGGTGGAATTGGCTACATTACGTTTAATCACGACATAAATATTGCGATTGCAATCCGTTCGTTCATCATCAAAGATGAAAAAGCATATGTGCAAGCTGGAGCAGGAATCGTCCAAGATTCAATCGCTGAAAATGAATATATGGAAACGTTGCATAAGGCAAAGTCATTAACAAATTTAAAAAATTAGGGGGAATTTTCTCATGAGAGATTATCTTGAAAAATTAATGCAAGCGAATGATTTAACGATGGATGAAATAGGTCATGTGACGAATTTATGTTTAACAGAAGAGATCCCAGATTCACAAATAGCTGCATTTTTAACAGCACTTCGTATAAAAGGGGAAACACCAGAAGAAATCGCTGGAATCGCTCAAGTCATTCGAGAACAATCTGTCATGAGTGATATCCAACTAGCAAATGTGATGGATAACTGCGGTACAGGTGGAGATCGGTCGAACAGCTTCAATATTAGTACGACATCTGCATTCGTATTAGCAGGTGCCGGTATCCCTGTTGCAAAACATGGCAATCGAAGTGTATCAAGTACAACTGGAAGTGCAGACGTGTTAGAACAACTCGGCGTATCTTTAACGATGACGAAAGAACAAATCGAAACAACCTTAAAGGAAAACAATATCGTCTTTTTATTTGCACCACATGTCCATGCAAAATTAAAACCATTTATGCAAGTGAGACAACAACTAGGATTGCCAACAATTTTTAACTTAATTGGTCCTTTAACTAATCCGATAGAATTAGATGCACAATTAATTGGTGTATATGATCGTACAAAATTAACGACCATTGCGAAAGCATTAAGAACATTAGGTAGAAAACGTGCGCTCGTCCTGAATGGTGCAGGAAATATGGATGAAGGATCACTCGCAGGGGATAACCATCTTGTGCTACTAGAGGACGGAAAGATCCAATCATTTACAGTACATCCAAATGATGTCGGTTTACCTGTTTACGATAACGAAGCTATTCGTGGCGGCGATGCAAAACAAAATGCGGAAATTTTACGAAGTGTTTTAAACAATGAACCGAGTGCGTATTTAGATACTGTTTTATTTAATGCAGCATTAGGCTTATTTGCAAACGGAAAGGCAAGTACCATTATAGAAGGAATAGATATTGCCAAAGAAAGTATTCAATCCGGAAAAGCACTTCACGCATTACATTATTTAATCCGTGTAAGTAACAATGAAGCTCATTCTATAATTTCTTAAAAAGGTGATAATGATGACAATTTTAACGAAAATTTTACAAGAAAAGGCAAAAGAAGTGCAACAGATACATCGCGAAACTTTCCCAACAAATGAGTATAAAAAAGTACCAACTTTTTACGAAACGATTCGAGCAAATCATCAAATGGGGATCATTGCAGAAATCAAACGTGCTTCCCCGTCTAAAGGAATGATCAATGAACATGTCGATCCTGTTCAACAAGCAAAATTATATGAACAGCATGGGGCTAGCGCTATTTCTGTACTGACTGATACCCCCTTTTTCAAAGGAACGATGGAAGATTTACAAAATGTACGTGCAGCAGTACATATTCCAATTCTTTGTAAAGATTTTATCATCGACGAAATTCAAATTGACCGTGCAAAAGCATATGGAGCAAATATTATTTTACTCATCGCGGCAGCACTCGATGATGCACATTTAAGGCGTTTATACGATTACGCAATAAGTTTAGATTTGGAAGTACTTTGTGAAGTTCATAATGAAGAAGAAATGGAACGCGTCTTACAACTTAACCCGAAATTAGTCGGTGTGAATAATCGCGATTTAAAAACATTCCATGTCGACCTACAAACGACTAATCGTTTGGCAAAAATGGTACGTCATAATGAGATTATTTTTATTAGTGAAAGTGGTATTGAAACAGAGGATGATGTCGCCATAGTAAAGGATGCTGGAGCAGAAGCCATCTTAGTCGGCGAAACACTCATGCGTGCAACAAATGTTGCCGATAAAATGGAGGAATTCCAATTACCATTTGAAGAAAAGAAGGGTGTTAAATGAACGTAAAAATATGTGGCATCACATCGATAGAAATGGCAAAAGTTGTGGAAGAAAACGGGGCAAATTTTATCGGATTTGTATTTGCACCGAGCAAAAGACAAGTATCGACAGAAAAAGCAGCAGAAATTGCCAACACATTAGGAAAAACGATCAAAAAAGTCGGTGTGTTCGTGAATGAAACGAAAGAAAATATTTGTCATATCGCAGAACAGGTTGGCTTAGATTATATTCAGCTACACGGAGATGAGAGTGCGGCATTTGCAACCTCCCTACCATATCCAGTTATAAAAGCATTCTCAAGTGAAAAAGTGACGAATGAATTAATGAACCATTATCCAGCTGACTATATTTTAATCGATAGTCCACCAAAGGAATTTCGAGGTGGGTCTGGTGTCACATTTGATTGGACGACACTCAATCAATTCGATATAGATAGAAACAAACTCATTTTAGCTGGTGGTTTAACGTCCAAAAATGTCGCACAAGCACGAACACAAGTACAACCATATGCTGTCGATGTGTCAAGTGGTGTCGAAACGAACGGAATAAAGGATGCAAAAAAAATTGAACAATTTATTACTTTAGCGAAAAAGGATGGATCACAATGACAACATACTCAATGCCAACTAAAGAAGGAAAATACGGTACATTCGGCGGACGGTTCGTTCCTGAATTATTAATGCCTGCATTATTAGAATTAGAAGCAGCATATGAAGATGCCATAAAGGATGACCATTTTATGGAGGAGTTTCATGCTTATTTAAAAGACTATGTCGGTCGTGAAACACCGCTATATGAAGCAATCAACTTCGCCAAAGCAATCGGTGATGTACGCGTCTTTTTAAAACGAGAAGATTTAAACCATACAGGTGCACATAAAATTAATAACTCCCTTGGGCAAGCATTACTTGCAAAACGAATGGGCAAGAAAAAAATTGTAGCCGAAACTGGTGCTGGTCAACACGGTGTTGCAACCGCAACTGTTTGTGCATTACTTGATTTAGAATGTATCGTTTTTATGGGTGCAAAAGATATTAAACGTCAAGCATTGAATGTTTTCCGCATGGAATTGCTCGGTGCTAAGGTTGTCGGTGTAGAACAAGGAAGTAGTACATTAAAAGATGCAGTAAATGAAGCATTACGCTATTGGGTTGCGAATGTAGAGGATACACATTATATTTTAGGTTCTGTCGTTGGTCCACATCCATTTCCAAAAATTGTTCGTGATTTTCAATCGATCATTGGATTTGAAACGAAAAACCAAATAACGGAACAAATCGGACAGATGCCTAATCATGTCATCGCCGCTGTCGGTGGTGGAAGTAATGCGATGGGGATGTTTTATCCATTCATCGATGAAACAAATGTCCAGATGTACGGAGTGGAAGCGGGTGGATTAGGTGTTACACAAGGAAAACATGCCGCCACCTTATCTGTTGGAGAAACGGGTATTTTACACGGTACAATGACAAAACTACTACAAGACAGTAACGGACAAATTCAAGAAGCTTTTTCTATATCGGCTGGATTAGATTATCCAGGTGTCGGTCCGGAACATAGTCATCTAAAAGAAACGAACCGTGTAACATACGATGCTATTAATGATGATGAAGCATTAGAAGCTTTTCAACTATTATCCAAAACAGAAGGTATCATCCCTGCTTTAGAAAGTGCTCATGCTGTTGCATATGCAAAAAAATTAGCTAAACAAGTACATCCAGGAGACATTATCGTCATTTGCCTATCAGGTCGTGGAGATAAAGATGTACAACAAGTGAAAGATAGATTGGAGTCGAAATAAATGGGCAAAGCAAAAATAGATCATTATTTCCAAGAAATTCAACAACGTAATGAAAATTTATTCGTACCATATATCGTTGCCGGAGACGGTGGATTAGAAACATTAAATGATCGGATTCAATTTTTAGAAGAAAGTGGGGCTGCTGCCATTGAGCTTGGGATCCCATTTTCAGACCCTGTTGCGGATGGTCCTACGATTCAGGAAGCGAGCATTCGTGCATTAGAGCATGGTACAAATTTGCGGAAAGTACTAGATACCATTGCACCTAAAAAAGACATGCGTCAAGTACCTATTATATTAATGACCTACATTAATCCGATTTTCGCTTATGGTGTGGAACAATTTGCTGCAGATTGTAAACAGGTTGGGGTCGATGGAATCATCGTTCCTGACATCCCAATGGAAGAAGAGGAATTAATTGCCCCAAGTCTTGCGGCAAATGATATTGCCTATATTCGTCTAGCCGCATTGACAAGTACAGAAGACCGTTTAAAGAAGATTGCAGCACAATCTGAAGGGTTTTTATATGCTGTTTCCGTTACGGGAACGACAGGGGAACGAGCGAATCATGATGCACGTGTAAGTGATTATTTACAAACATTAAAAGAATACAGCAATGTGCCAGTATTAGCCGGATTTGGTGTATCCAATGCAACACAAGCTAGGGAATTAAGTAGCCACGGGGATGGCGTCATTGTCGGAAGTAAAATCGTGCAACTTTTTCATGAAGAAAAAGCGACAGAAGTACGTACTTTAATCCAAGAAAGTTTACCAAAAAAACAACGATTGACGAATTAAATCTCTACATGCAATCGCCTCAGATACGCTTTTAATAGAAGCGTGTTTCTGAGGTGATTTATCTTTTTAACTTAAATATCGATGATACAATGTTTTCGCGTAATCTGTATCATTCGTGCCATGAATAAGTGCCCGGCCATCTTTAAAAAGGACGAGCCGTTCTTCTCCAATAGTACAGGATAATAAAAATGGATTTAACTCTATTTTTTCTGACACCTTTTCTAAACTACTCGCTGTTCGTTGTAAATTTCTTTCTTGTAAGATAGGTGGTCGAATTTGAACGGCGTTACGGCCACATAATACGGCTGATTTCGTCTGTTCATCAAATGTTAAAAATGGATAGGTTGCTCCCTCTCCACATGAAGGGCAATCATGCTTTTTCATTTTATCTACCTTCATCGAAACCGTCTCATTTTGCCACACATCAAATGAAATAAATGTTCCTCTTAATGCCGCTTCATTTCCCGTTAAAATTTTTAATGCTTCTGTCGTTTGGTGTATGACAACTTGGCTTGCTGCCGGTTGAATAATCCCAGCTGTATCACACGTTGGACCCCCAATCGGAATTTTCCCTAAAATACAATGCAAACAAGGTGTCTGCTGACGACGAATCGTATAGCTTACTCCATAACTTCCGACACACGAACCATAAATCCACGGAATATTATATTTCATTGCAATATCGTTCATCATCATGCGGATGTCAAAATTATCTGTTGCGTCTAAGATAAGATCGACTCCATCTACGAGCCATTCTAGCTCTACAGGAGTAACATCTAAAATGTGAGCAACAATCTCTACCTCTGAATTAATTGCTGTTAAACGTCTTTTAGCCGCGATTACTTTTGGCAGGCGTTCTGTTGCATCTTGTTCTGTAAATAAATGTTGTCTTTGCAAATTACTCCATTCAACATAATCACGGTCGACAATCGTTACTTTACCAACCCCGGCACGCACTAAACTTTCCGAACTTAATGTCCCTAACGTTCCTACTCCGATAATAAGGACGTGCTTTTTTTGTAATGTTTTTTGCCCTTTTTCTCCAATTGGTGCAAATAATGTTTGCCTCGAATAACGGTCCATTTTCTTCACACTTTCCTTTATGTAGTTTCTTACGTATCCCTTCTATATGAGAAAATCAACGATCCATATTTGTTCTTGCAGGTTAACATTACGTCATCTGTTATCCTAAAATTATAACATATTTAAAAAGAAGGAGGATGTATGAAAAAGAAACCACTTCATTTTGAAAACTACCTATAAACTTTTATCCTATGTTTCTATAACATTATCAAAAGAAAAGATGGCAAACATTGTATGAATCTACGATGTTTGCCATCTCCCTTTACTCCTATCATTAAGAAGATATCATTCTTTTATTTCTCGTAAATAGTTGTAAATAGTGTATCTTGATATATTCATTTTTTCCGCAATCGTTGGAATTCCTTTATGAATCGAGAATGCGCCTTTTTCATTTAAATATTTAATCATTTCTACACGATCATTCTTTCTCATGAAAGCAACAGGTTTACCAATATACTCCATCGCCTCTGAAAATAACTCTTCCAGTTTGTGTTCTAAATTTTCATCACTACTAACAGCTGCGATGTCCATACTATCTCCAACATTAATTAATTCGGAAACGATATTATGCACCATCAACATATTTGTATAATCATAATTAATACCTAATGCAAAGTGATACCCATCCCCTTTTGCATGAAATGTGGATCCTTTTATAAAATGATTGTTTTTCGCAATCCCTTTTTTATTTACTAAATCCACTCCTTTATATACATCCGCTAATTCCTTTTTTCCTAAAATAGTTAAGCTATCCCCCACTTCCCTTTCGGTTACATGTCCATTTGTAATATATACGATGGATGATGTTTCTTTTTCCATGTCATGTATAACGGTTTCACAATTACTCCCAAACATCATGGCAATTCCATCTGCAACCCTCTTTAATAAATCTAATGTTTCCTCTCGACCCACGCTTGTCCACCACCTATGTGTCCCATGTTGTCTAAATTTTCAATCAACGAATTAGAATTATTATACATAAATATTTATAAAAATTCAACAATATGTATAATTTTTACACAGTTTACTCAAATTACTCTTTTGTAGACGATAAAACAACCTTAAATCAACACATTCCATAAGATAGTAGTGAAAATAATAGAAAGGAGTGTTAAGTATGAGTTGCCAAAATGAATTCCCTTGTTGGCAAGAAAATCAACATACAAGACCTAGCACAAGTGGGGGTTGTGTAGAAGATACGGTTAGAAGAATTTTCGATGCGCAAAAAAAGGCGGCAGCAGACGATGCGAGCAGATGTATTACAAGCTGTGACCAATCCATTGAAGATTTACTTTCTCCTACACACACACACCGTCCTACTAGGTATACGACCATTCCATTTATGTTACAATGTAAAGATAACTGTAGCACGTTTGTCGCTTCTGGCTTTACTAGTAGGGATACTCGTGGGGACCGTGATCACCATTTTCGTTGTGTTAGTTCTCCAGTATTTAAAGTACGTGGCTTTGTACGTGGCAATGACCATTGCGTGCGCTTAGAACTACTTGAACCTATTTTTGAACAAGGACATGGACCAAGGAAAGACGATGATGGTTGTTCCAAACATTCTATTTGTGGCACTTTTGGAAATCGCTCGATTCGTAACTTCCGCTATACAGGTGTTTGTATTACAGTTGACCTACGCTGTTTCTGTGGGATTACTTGTTTAGATCCTATCACACCTGCACCTGCTCGATAATGTGAGCAAATAAACAGTCATGATGCAAAAATCCTTGTATGATACTAGTAACAAGTATAAAAAGGCGGTAGAAAAATGAGCACATTTGCAACGATTCATACGATGGAAGAAATCGATTCATTCATTACAGAAAATGAACTTGCATTTATTTATATTACAATGCCAAATTGCAGTGTTTGCCACGGACTGTTACCACAAATTGAAGTGATATTTAAGCAATTTCCTAACATTGCAACTAGACAAATCAATGCAGCAGAAGTACAAGAAATTGCCGGACGGTTCGAAATATTTACTGCACCTGTTTTACTGTTGTTCGTTGATGGAAAAGAATATCTTCGAGAAGCAAGGATTGTCCAAACAGCAAAACTTGAAACACAAGTGAAACGATTATACGAAAACTTTTATGGGAATTAATCGAAAAAGGACCGCAACTCTATGAACTACAAAAAGGGAATTTCAGTACCACTTACCGTACTGAAATTCCCTTTTCCTTGTATTTGTACCTGATGTCATTGCAAAACGAATAAGTAGTAGCTTTTAGCCCACACATCTTTACTCCTTTATATACGCTTCATTAATATATATTTCTAGGAATTTATTAATGTGTTGACGATTTTCCACCGTTAATTCACCAACATATTTTTTATCCAACGTATTTGTATCCAAAACAGCTATTTTTGCCGTGTCATCATTATACATAAAGGCTGGAATGAAGTATAAGAGCCCATTTATTTCCTCGATATAACTATCTTGTGCATCATCATACGATACCCCTTCATCAAAAATAAGTGTTGATATCCTCTCGCCATTTTCTACATTATATTTCATTAATGCCGCTTTACCATCTTTGTTTTGTAAGAAATAGAGGTCATTAGCATCCGCTTGTACAGGAACACCGCCTTTTACTTCCTTCTCTACCTGTATTTCCTTTTTCTTTTGTGATGCAACATCTATCTGCATAACTTTATTTAACTTCATCTTAATTGAACCATCGTCTGAGTAAATTTCACTTGAATCTACTAGATAGAGTGACCCTTTATCTTTATCTGCTTCTAATACAGTCGCATAGGCAAAACCTTCATCGTTCTCTAACGCATCAACCGTATAGATCGATGTCGTATTTTCTAATTTTTCATTTTCCATATCAAATGTATATATCACTACTTCTTCGGCATAATTCCCATATTCACTTGAAACAACGGCATCTTCTTTATGATTTACAGTCGTAACAAATATGTTGCCATCTTCATAATACACATTTCGTATATCTAAATACCAATAATCTAAAACATCTGGAATATCAACCGAAAGTTTTGTCACTTGTTTAGAATCCTTATCTAACAAATGTACGTCAAATTTTTCTGGAGCCATTTCCCAATTCATACTAGAGAACCCAACATATGCAACAATCTCATCTGACTCAAAAAAATAGGAATCATATTCATCCTTCCCGCGCATAAAAGATGGATATTTTTCATTTAATCGTTCCATCTGTTCTGAAGAGAATCCATCTAATCGTTCTAACCAAGGAAGATCCGCTTCATAAGTCGTACCATTTTTGTCATATTTAAAAGTTTCATCAAAAAAATAATCCCCCATATTGATGGACCCGAAAATGGCTAATGATTCTACTAAACTTGCATCACCTTCTATATGATGAAACTTTATTTGCGGAAAGCTTGCTGTCATTTCCTTGCCTGAAATAAAGAAAACGGTATATATCACCACAATCATCACTGCGACACTAATTAATTTCATATACTTTTTCATGATATTGCCCCCCTTATACCGTTACTTTTTTATTTATTAAATAATGACTGAATACGAGTGATAATATTAAGACGATACTACTCGAAAGTAGGACGAGTAGGATAACTTCTTTTCCATACAAATAATTATATCCAAAAAAAGTGGCACTCCATAATGGAGCTAGCATAATCAAACATGCGATACCAATATTTAAAAGAGCATACACATTCCCAATCATTCGATAACTTCTCTCGATTAAAATACTCGTAAAAAATACAACCGTTACAACTATACCGATATACTGATAAAAGATAAATTCCGTAACATCTGTCGGTAATAACATATAAGTAATGTCTAAATGATATACAACCGACATCAGATCAAGGTCCGAACGATATACCTTCGGAATAATAAAGGCAATAACTTTTGATTGAATAGCCATTAAAAATAACTGAAACGCCATTAACCCTAAACCCGTTATAAAAATAGTTGCTAATTTTGCATAAAAGACATTCATTCTCGAAGTTGGTAAGGTGAGCAGACGATAAATAAAAGTATTTTTTCCAATCCAATCACGGTACCAAATAAAAAATGTATAAAATAAAATACTAATTAATCCAATGAATAATGGCCCTAAAAAATATAAACTATATGTCACATCCAATAAACCGAACGGTTCCAGTTGTTCCGTAATCGTATTTTGTCCAGCACCTTGATTCACCAATTTATTAATTTGTTTTTTATACAATAAAGATGAAACAATCGTTCCTCCAATTTGGAAAATGAACATACATACAAATATACCGATATATAATTTAAAAAAACGATTAAATTCAAAGTTTAATAGTTTTAAAAATGATTTCATGGACGATAAACCTCCCTCATCACATCAATAATAGACTTCCCTTCTTCTTCTCGGACTGTTTCAGCATTAAATTGCTTCACCACTATCCCATCATCTAATAAGACAACTTGATCAATTAAATGTTCAATATCTTGGATTTCATGTGTCGTAATAATAACACCACGGTCTTCAATTAAATGGCTTGTAAATACGTCTGCAATTTGTTCTCTACTAAAAATATCTATTCCGGAAAACGGTTCATCCATTAATATGTAATCCACATCTAAAGCTAACCCTAAAATCATATTTACTTTTGCTTTATTTCCTTTTGATAAATGTTGAATTTTTTCATCTTTCGTTAACTTAAAAAATGTCAGTAAGTCTTCCGCACGTTTTTCATTCCACGCAGTATAATAATCTTGCATAAAAAGAAAAGCATCTTCTATACGCATCGACGATAACATCGTAATCGTATCTGGAATATAGGCAATTTTTTCATACGTTTTTTTCGTTAATTCCGCTCCATCGATTAAAATTTCTCCACTTTTTATCGGTGTTAAGTTCATGATAGCGTTTAAAATCGTCGTTTTTCCCGATCCATTAATTCCGACTAAACAAGTAATTTCTCCCTTATCCGCCGTAAAACTAACCCCGTTTAATACTTGTTTTTTTCCGTACGACTTTTTTATGTTTTTCACTTCAATCATCTTTTTCGCCCCCTTCATAATGCGTTTCTAACATAGGAATAACCTCATTTAATGGTATTTGTAATGTTTCGATAGTCGACACAAATGAAATGATTGCATCTTGTAACAATGCATCTTTTACTTCTTGAATGATTGTTTCATTCGTCGTCACTTTACTCGGTAAATTCCCCTCTGTATGGATCAATCCCAACTCCTCCATCTCTTTATATGCACGTTGCACCGTATTCGGATTTATTTTTAATGTATTTGCTAACTCTCTTCTGGAAGGTATTTCCGTTCCAGGCTCTAATACGCCACTTGCAATTCTTTCTTTAAAATAACGAATCACTTGTATGTAAACTGGTTCACGACTATTTAATTCCATACGCAATATACTCACCCCTTCTTCCTACTGTATGAAGCTCTTCATACAGCAAACATAAAAAATTAGTGTATGAACCGACTCATACACTTTGCCCAAGAATATACGTGTACTATTCGATTAATACGCTATGTGTATTATAGAGGTAATACAGTATAGATGTCAATATTTATTTCTAACATGTTATAATATGCTCAGATACTACTCATAAAGGAGATTACAATGAAGTTTATATCATGGAATGTCAACGGACTACGTGCCGCTGTAAGAAAAGGGTTTGTCGACTTCTTTGAAGAAATCGATGCAGACTTTTTTGCTGTGCAGGAAATTAAGTTACAAGAAGGACAAATAGATTTGGATTTTCATGGGTATGAATCCTATTGAAATTATGCCGAACGTAAAGGATATGCTGGTGTTGCCTTATTCACAAAGCATTCTCCCTTATCCGTACAATACGGGTTAAATGGCGAAAATGAACAAAAAGAAGGGAGAATCATTACGCTAGAATATGAAGACTATTACGTCGTCACTGTTTATACCCCGAATTCACAACGTACATTAGCAAAATTAGATGTTCGCTTACAATGGGAAGATGCGTTTTATACGCATATATTGACATTAGACGAAAAGAAGCCTGTCATCATATGTGGTGATTTAAATGTGGCACATCAACCGATTGATTTGCGCAACGATAAGGCAAATGAAGGAAATTCCGGTTTTACAATAGAAGAAAGAGAGAAGTTTTCTCGTTTATTAGAAGCTGGATTTATCGATACATTGCGCTACTTCGAGCCTGACACAGATGGGCTGTATACGTGGTGGAGTTATATGAAAACTGTTCGAGAACGAAATATTGGGTGGAGAATCGATTATTTTTTAACCTCTAGTAGATTGGAAGAAAAATTGCTTACTGCAACAACATATCCACATATTTTTGGAAGTGACCATTGTCCGATTGGGTTAGAAATTGCATTATAAAGTTTAAATGTCCATATACATACTTTGATTCTAGCATCATCATAAAAAAGCTTGTATGCTGTAAAAAGAAGCATACAAGCTTTTTCTTAAGATTTTTCGTATGTTTTACCTACACGGTCCCAATCCATCATATTTTCTAATATTAAGGCAATAATGATTCCAACTAACAATCCATTACTCATAAACGGACGAATAAACGCTGGAATGGATTCAAAATAAGATGCCGGAAATGTCATTATAACGACTCCAGCAAATAGTGGGATAGCCGAACGATATACATTTAATGTATTAAACGACATTCCTTTAAAGAAATCAATAGATGAATTAAACAATTGTAAATAAGCAACGAACAAGACCGCACTACCGATACTTAAAGGCAATGTAGAGAAAAATGTCCCAATTGGTGGAATAATACCCATAAGGAAAAATAGAAAACCACCAATAATAAATGGTACCTTATCATATATATTCGTCTGTTTTAAAAAACCAATAGATGATACGAAAGGTGCATATGGTACGAGACCAAAAAAACCTGCACCAACTGTCGCAACTCCTGTTACTGTGAATGATTTACGATAATCTTCGTTCGTTGTCGTTTGTTGAAACATTTCATCTGTTCCTTTTAAAGCACCGAACGTATTCGATGTATTCAACAGTCCTGCTAAAACGGCTGTTAAAACGACGCCCGTATCCCATGTCATTTTCCCAAAAGGAAATAGGGGAATAGCGCTTACATTTTCTGATGTTGCAGCTGATGGCGATCCGAAAAAAATGACATATAAAATCCAACCAATAATAATCCCGATTAACAGCGCATAACTTCGAACATTCGCTGGTGACTTAATGCTGATGATGATAACGAGTAATGCGATGAATATGGCTAATCCCGCTACTGGTAGATTAATTGCCGCTGTTTCTGCAGCTTGACCGAACGGAATTCCGAGCATCCCTTTTAAAAATATTTGTATGAGTGTAATACCTAACAAGAGCATAAATACACCCATCACACCTGGATTAAATAGTTTGGCTATGTAAGGTCCTATGCCTAATAGACCAATTAAAATCGTAATGACCCCTGAAATGATGACGCCGATTGCAAGACTACCACCTAACACATGTAATGGCATTCCTTGGGCAGAGGCGGTTGCAACAAGGGTTAAGAAAATTCCCCACCATAAACCAGATTGCCCCTCTAAAATCGGACGTCCATGACCGAAAAAAACTTGTCCTAAACAAGCGAGCCCAGTAATAATAAATGAAAACTGTAATAAAGGAACGATCTCCGCTTGCGTCATTCCAAATGCTTCCCCCACTGTAATTGGAATGATCACGATGTTGGCAAAAATAAAAAAGAACCACTGTATACCAGCAATCCAATTCTTTGTATCCTTTAATCCTTGCATATATACTCCCTCTTTCTTTTAACGAAGTAATGCTTTCCATTTTAACATAAAATGAACAATACCTTAAGCAAATATTCAGATTATTTGTAAACTATTTATCTAGCATTTATAATAAATTGTAAATTAATGATCTAGTATAAAAAATTTTATATAAATCGTTCTTTCATCCCTGTTCATTTTATGTAAATTCTGGCATAATATTAATTTACAACTTGATTTTATAGAAATATTGTAGTAATATTGTTATTTGCCCAAGGAATCACTATAAAAGAATTGTAAAATTTGAGGTGAAAAAGGATGAAGAATTTTATTTCTTCTAAAATGGGATTTTTTACAATTGCAGCAGTATTCATCTGGATTAAATCATATATTGCTTATTTAACAGAATTTAATTTAGACGTACAAAATACAATGCAACATTTTCTGTTATTGATTAACCCAATAAGTTCGACACTAGTCTTTTTAGGTATTGCTTTATTTGCGAAAGGACGTAGAGTCGGTGGGTTTATCATTATCATTCATAGTTTTATGAGTTTACTATTGTATGCAAATGTCGTATTTTATCGATTTAACTCTGATTTTATTACATTGCCTGTATTAACTCAAACTAGTAATTTTGGAAGCTTAGGAAGCAGTATTGTTAACTTAATGCAATGGACAGACTTATTTTATGCGTTAGACATTATCATCTTAATTGTATTGTTTCGATCAAGTCGTCAAATTTGGTCTAGCGAACGTATGCAATTAAAACGTCCTGCGATTATTATCGCTACTGGACTTGTTGTGTTCTCTATCAACTTAGCATTAGCAGAAGTAGATCGTCCACAATTACTAAAAAGAACTTTCGATAGAAACTATATCGTTAAATATTTAGGTGCATATAACTTTACGATTTATGATGCAATCCAAAATGTAAAATCCTCTACGGAACGTGTGTTAGCAGATAGTAATGATATTACAGAGGTACAAAATTATACAAACAATAAATATGCAGAACCAAACGAAGAATTATTCGGAATTGCAGAAGGTAAAAATATAATTAAAATTCACTTAGAATCATTCCATTCGTTTTTAATCAATATGGAAGTGAATGGGGAGGAAGTAACACCTTTCATTAACTCATTAGTAAATGATGACAAGGAAGACTATACGTATTTCGAAAACTTCTTCCACCAAACAGAGCAAGGTAAAACAGCAGATGCTGAATTAATTATGGATAACTCTTTATACGGTTTACCACAAGGTAGTGCCTTCGTTACGAAAGGTAAAAATACGTATCAAGCATTACCAGCTATTTTAGGGCAAGAGCAAGGGTATAAAAGCTCCGTACTACACGGAGATAGTAAATCTTTCTGGAACCGTGATGAAATATATAAAGAGTTAGGGGTAGATTATTTCTTTGATGAAGCTTTTTACGATATGAGTGAAGAACAAGTTATCGGATACGGGCTAAAGGATAAGCCTTTCTTCAAAGAATCAATGCCTATTATCGAAGCAATGGAAGAACCATTTTATGCACACTTTATGACATTAACACATCACCATCCGTATTTAATTGATGAAGAAGATGCAACAATTGACCCAGCAGATACGAATGATGGTTCTGTTGATCGATATTTCCAAACAGCTCGTTATTTAGATGAATCATTAGAACAATTTGTACATGACTTAAAAGAGGCTGGTCTATATGACGACTCTGTTATTATGATATACGGAGATCACTATGGTATTTCTGAAAATCATACAGCGGCATTATCAGAAATCTTCGGTGAAGAAATGACACCATATAAATATGCAGAATTACAACGTGTACCATTCATATTAAAAGTTCCTGGGGTAGAAGGACAAGGTACCGTTTCTGAATATGCTGGTCAAGTAGATGTAATGCCTACTTTATTACACCTATTAGGGATAAATGCAAAAGATTATGTTCTATTTGGTACAGATTTACTCTCTGAAGAACATGATGATCTCGTTCCATTTAGAAATGGTGACTTCTTTACAGAAGATTATGCGATGGTAAAAGGAGTCTTTTATGATAACCATACTGGAGAAGAGATTGAACCGACAGAAGAACTGGAAGCATTAAAGGAAAAGGTGGAACATGAATTAGCAATGTCTGACAAAGTGTTACAAGGAGACTTATTGAGATTTTATTCACCAACAGATGATTGGAATCCGGTAGACACTGATGATTATTTCTATGACATTAACCAGTTTACAGTACCGGAAGAGCTAAAAGAAAAATGGCTCGGTACGGAGGAAGAGACTGATATAGACACTACAGAAAACAAAAATTCCAATGAAGACGAAGAACAGGTAGAGGAATAATCCTCTACCTGTTTTCTTTTCCATAAAGCGGTACAATAAATGGCGTTGAAAGAGATAATACCAATATCATTTTTCCCTTTAACATTTATCGTCATCATCAAAAACCAATCTAGAGGAAGCTTCTATCTTTTTCTAATAGAATCAATTGTATAGTCTATCGTGTTAAAAAGGTAATGATTCTACTTAGAGTAGCAAGTTTTATAAACAACAAAATAAAAACGTAGGAAATGTACGTAGACTCCTGCGTGAGGATAGGCCTAGATAAGACAAGGGAAGGCGAAGCCTGAGCTTGGCTTAGCAGCCGCACGCGGAAAGCGGAGTACATTTCCGAAGTGACATATTCCCGCTATTCTTATTGGTTCCACACCATTACATATTAGATGACCTTAATGGATCATGACAAAGATCCACCCTTACAGCTAGGCTACAAAGGGGGAGGAAACCAGCATGTAAACAGCCAAATAAAACGTAGGAAATGTACGTAGACTCCTGCGTGAGGATAGGCCTAGATAAGACAAGGGAAGGCAAAGCCTGAGCTTGGCTTAGCAGCCGCACGCGGAAAGCGGAGTACATTTCCGAAGTGACATATTCCCGCTATTCTTATTGGCTCCACACCATTACATATTAGATGACCTTAAT
This sequence comes from Pseudogracilibacillus sp. ICA-222130, assembly GCF_037892545.1. Classification (NCBI taxonomy): domain Bacteria; kingdom Bacillati; phylum Bacillota; class Bacilli; order Caryophanales; family Bacillaceae; genus Pseudogracilibacillus; species Pseudogracilibacillus sp. ICA-222130. The sequence continues at coordinate 105,533 of NZ_JBBKBG010000004.1, read as the reverse complement.
GGATCATGACAAAGATCCACCCTTACAGCTTAGGTTACAAAGGGAGAGGAAACCAGCATGTAAACAGCCAAATAAAACGTAGGAAATGTACGTAGACTCCTGCGTGAGGATAGGCCTAGATAAGACAAGGGAAGGCGAAGCCTGAGCTTGGCTTAGCAGCCGCACGCGGAAAGCGGAGTACATTTCCGAAGTGACATATTCCCGCTATTCTTATCGGCTGAACACAATAAAATATTAAATGACTTTAATGGATCCACCAACAACATTTGACAAAGAGCCTAAAAACACCCTTTCAGTTAGATTTTATCCTAACTGAAAGGGTGTTGTTCCATCATTCAAATTTTATTATGCGATATGCTGATTTGCTAGTTGCTGGATAAGTGGAATCTTATCAATATCAAAGTTCCCACCACTTACAACAATTCCGCAATGTCTCGACTTTATATAGTCTTTATGCGCGAATAATGCTGCTAGAGCTACTGCACCAGCACCTTCCATTAATGTTTTATTTCTTTCTAACATATATAAAATCGCACTTGCAATTTCTTCTTCTGTCACTGTTACAATATCATCCACATATTGATGAATAAGCGGAGAAGTGAGGTCACCTGGTTTTTTAACGGCAATTCCTTCTGCAATTGTATCAGCACGATAAGGTGAGTTTGGTGTCGTTTGATGGAAGTCATGATACATTGGACAGATCATTTCAGATTGTACACCGATAATGCGAATGTTTTTATTCACATGTTTCGCTGCAACAGCCATACCGCTAATAAGTCCACCACCACCGATAGGGACGATAAACGTATCAATTCGATCTTCCTGCCTTAACGCTTCCATCGCAATTGTTCCTTGACCGGCCATAATGTCATAATCATCAAATGGATGTACATATGTCGCCCCCGTCTCTTTTTGACGGATCATAGATGCTTCATATGCTTCTTGGAAAGAACCTCCAACTAAAACTACTTCCGCTCCGTAATTTTGTGTTGCTTCCACTTTACTATGCGGTGTTTTTTCAGGCATAAAGATAGTAGCTTTTACCCCTAACTTCCTTGATGCATATGCAACCCCTTGTGCATGGTTTCCAGCAGATGCTGTAATTACCCCTTTATCAAGTTGTTCATTTGTTAATTGCATCAATTTAAATGTAGCACCCCTAAATTTAAATGCACCTGTCTTCTGTTGGTTTTCCATTTTAAAATACACTTTTTTCCCGACAATCTGATTCGTCGTCTCTGATGTGATCAATGGCGTCGAATGTACAATCGGCTTCAAACGCTCTAACGCTTTATAAATTTTTTCTCCCGTTAACAAATCCCCAATGGTTCCACACTCCCTAGTTCCACTTACTTTATTTTATAGTCTAGTCTTTTCATATGCAGAAATTTCATCCTCAAGTTGCAAAGTTAAAGCAATTTCATCCCAACCGTTCAGTAAATTTTGACGGTGGTATTCTGGTAAATCAAATGCAAATTCAGTTCCATTTTGATCTGTTATGACCTTCTTCTCAAGGTTTACAGATAATTCTAATGTTCCTTCTTCTGCTTCTTTTAACCATTTATTAATCTGCTCTTCTTCTACTTTAATTGGAACGAGTCCATTTTTAAATGAATTATTGTAAAAAATATCCGCAAAACTTGGAGCAAGGATAATTCTAAAGCCATAATCTAATAATGACCATGGAGCATGCTCTCTAGATGACCCACACCCGAAGTTTTCTCCTGTCACCAAAATGGATGCATGATCATATTTTGTATCATTTAAATTAAAATCTGGTCGTTTATTTCCATCATCATCAAATCGCCAATGGTAAAATAAAAACTGTCCAAAACCTGTTCTTTCAATTCTTTTTAAAAATTGTTTCGGAATAATTTGGTCCGTATCGACATTCGTACGGTTTAATGGATAAACGAGACCACGATGTTCCTTTATAGGTTCCATTGTACAACATCCTTTCCTTGCCGTAAATTATTGATACGTTCGAACATCGACAAATTTACCTTCAATCGCAGCAGCTGCTGCCATTTCTGGACTTACTAAATGTGTTCTAGCACCATTTCCTTGTCTACCTTCAAAGTTACGGTTTGATGTAGATGCACAACGTCCTCCTGAAGGAACAATATCTTCGTTCATTCCTAAACACATACTACATCCTGCATCACGCCATTCAAATCCAGCTTCCTTGAATACCTTATCGATGCCTTTTTCTTCTGCTTCCATTTTCACTAAAAATGACCCTGGTACAACAATTGCTTTCACACCATCTTTTACTTGTTTGCCAGCAACAATTTTTGCTGCTTTTTCTAAATCAGATAAACGCGAATTTGTACAAGAACCAATAAACACGTGATCAATTTCAATGGATGTCATCGGTTGGTTTTCTTCTAAGCCCATATACTCCAACGCTAGTCGTACTTCTTCTTTATTTGGCGCTGTATCAATAGTTGGAGTTGCACCACTTACAGGTACACCCATTCCAGGGTTTGTTCCCCATGTTACTTGTGGTTCTACTTCCTCTGCATTGATTGTTAATGTTTTATCATATGTGGCACCTTCATCTGTCGCTAGTGCTAACCACTCATTTGCCACTTCATCGAATGCTTCTCCTTTTGGAACGTAACGACGACCTCGTAAAAATTCGATTGTTTTCTCATCTGGACTAATTAGCCCTGCCCTTGCTCCAGCTTCGATGGACATATTACAAATCGTCATACGCTCTTCCATGGAAAGATTACGAATAGCTTCCCCTGTATATTCTACAATATAACCTGTTCCCATTTTCACGCCATATTTTGCGATAATTGCTAAAATTAAGTCTTTAGCAGTAACACCAGGTCCGAGATTACCTTCCACTTTTAAGTTAAGTGTTTTTGGTTTATCTTGCCATAATGTTTGTGTCGCAAAAACATGTTCTACTTCACTCGTTCCAATACCGAATGCGATCGCTCCAAACGCTCCATGTGTCGATGTATGACTATCTCCACATACAATCGTTTTCCCTGGTTGTGTTAATCCTAATTGTGGTCCAATTACATGTACAATCCCTTGATCAGGATGGTGCATATCTGCTAGTTCGATGCCAAACTCTTCACAGTTTTTTGCTAATGTATCAATTTGTAATTTTGCAATCGGATCACTAATTTCATCACGATTTAATGTCGGCACGTTATGGTCCATCGTCGCAAATGTTAAATCTGGTCGACGAACTTTTCTATTTGTTAAACGTAATCCTTCAAATGCTTGAGGAGACGTTACTTCGTGAATAAGATGTAAATCAATATATACTAAATCTGGTTTTCCTTCTTCTTCATGGACGATCTTTTGTTCCCAAACTTTTTCTATGATTGTTTTAGGCTTCGCCATAAGAACACCTCCACCTTATGATAAATGACGAATAACCGCTTCTGTCATTTCCTTCGTTCCAACAACTTTTCCACCATTGATTCGTAAATCTTTCGTATGGTATCCTTCCTCTAATGCTTTTTCTACAGCAGTTTCAATCTCTGTCGCTTCTTTATCCATATCAAATGAATAACGTAATAACATCGCTGCAGACATAATCATCCCAATTGGATTTACAATACCTTGACCTGCAATATCAGGAGCAGAACCGTGTACAGGCTCATATAGTCCAATCGTTTCTGATAAACTAGCAGAAGGTAACATACCAATAGATCCGGTTAAAACAGATCCTTCATCACTTAAAATATCTCCAAACATATTTTCTGTCACGATGACATCAAAATATGTCGGTTCTGTAATAAGGCGCATTGCCGCAGAGTCTACTAACATATGTTCTACATGAACATCTGGATAATCTTTCTTTTTCTCCTCTACGATCTCTCTCCAAAGACGGCTAGATTCTAAGACATTTGCTTTATCTACTGAAACAAGATGTTTTTTCCTTAATTGTGCACTTTCAAATCCTTTTTCTACGATTCTTTCAATTTCATCACGACGGTAAAGCAAAGTATCCACCGCAACAGTTCCATTTTCTCTTCGTTCACGTGGGGTACCGAAGTACAATCCACCTGTTAGTTCCCGAACGATATAAATATCGCTACCATTAATAATCTCTTCTTTTAATGGTGATGCATGTAACAATGGGTCAAATCCTTTGATTGGTCGTATATTCGCAAATAAATTTAACGCTTTACGAATTTTTAATAAACCTTGTTCAGGTCGTACATCAGATGGCAAGTTATCCCATTTAGGGCCACCAATCGCACCTAATAAAATAGCATCCGATTGTAAGCATACATTGACGGTTTCTTCTGTTAATGGTTCTCCATATTTATCATATGATGTTCCACCAATATCATGTTGTTCAAATTCAAATGTATGGCCATGTTTTTCAGCAATTTTTTCTAACACCTTTACTGCTTCACCTGTTACCTCATGTCCAACCCCATCTCCTGGGAGTACAACTATTTTCTTCACCATTTGATTCAATCCTTCCTACACGATTCATGTTCATTTCCCTAGTAAAGATAAATTATATATCATCATGTAATGTATGTTACATTAGACGAAACGTTTCTTGCGGAGAATATCGAAGTATCATTCGATGAAGGGTACTTCTAGTAGAGTAGAAGCAAAGAGGAAGGATATTGTATCCTACCTCTTTCTTCCATTGATTACGTTTATTTTAATGGATTTTTAACAAATGGCATTAAGTCACGTAATTCTCTTCCAACCTTTTCAATCGGGTGATTGTTTTCCGCGTTATTAATTGCATTAAACATCGGACGGTTTGCTTGGTTTTCTAGAATCCAACCTTTCGCAAATGCACCGCTCTGTATATCATCTAGAACCTCTTTCATACGTGCTTTTGTTTCTGCGTTAATAACACGTGGTCCAGATACGAAGTCACCCCACTGTGCTGTATCTGAAATAGAATAACGCATGTTTTCTAATCCGCCTTCGTACAGTAAATCTACAATTAATTTAAGTTCATGTAAACATTCGAAGTAAGCAACTTCAGGCTGGTATCCTGCTTCTGTTAATGTTTCGAAACCTGATTTAATTAATGCAGTCGCTCCACCACATAATACTGCTTGCTCTCCGAATAGATCTGTTTCTGTTTCTTCTTGGAATGATGTTTCGATGACACCTGCACGAGCGCCACCTACTCCTACTGAATAAGCTAATGCAACCTCACGTGCTTTTCCTGTAAAGTCTTGGTACACACCATATAATGCTGGAACCCCTGCTCCTTCTTCAAATGTACGACGAACTAAATGTCCAGGTCCTTTTGGTGCTACTAAAAATACGTCTACATTTGCTGGAGGTACAACTTGACCATAATGAACATTAAATCCATGAGCAAATGCTAATGCTGCACCTTCTTTTAAGTTATCTTTAATTTCATTTTCATACACAGCTGCTTGTAACTCATCAGGTAATAAAACCATCACAACATCTGCTGCTTTTGTTGCTTCTGCAACGGCTTTTACGGTAAAACCATCCTCTTCTGCTTTTTGTTGTGACTTCCCTGGTCTAATTCCAATCACAACGTCAAAACCACTATCACGTAAGTTTAACGCGTGTGCGTGACCTTGTGAACCATATCCGATTACTGCAATTGTCTTTCCTTGTAATACCTCTTTGTTAATATCTTTCTCGTATAAAACTTTTGACATGACTTCTATCTCCTTTTTCATATAATAATCATCATTTTTTATGTAAAATTATTTTGGCGATTTTTAAGCCGTCGCCAAAATAATTTTCGCTATACTGTAAACTGGTTAATTTCAGCAATTTGAGCTGGTTGTGGTTGGTGTCCACGTAAAAATGCTGTCACACCTGTTTTAGATAACTCTTTAATACCGTATGGTTTCAATAATGCAATTAATGCATCAATTTTTTCCGGCTTTCCTGTCACTTGAATCGTAATACTATCTTTACTAATATCAATGACGGTTGCACGGAAAGGTGTAATTAATCCTTGGATTTCATTACTTAATTGCGGAGAACTTGCTACTTTAATAAGCGCTAATTCTCGGGCAACAATCGATTTATCTGTTATATCAGAAACTTTAATGACATCAATTTGCTTATTTAATTGTTTCGTTAACTGTTCTGCCTTTTGATTGTCACTTACTTCCACAACTAATGTCATTTTTGAAATACCTGGTGTTTCAGTTTCCCCTACAGAAATACTTGAAATATTAAACTGTCTACGTTGTAACATCCCTGTTACACGGTTTAGTACTCCACTTCTATTTTGAACCGTAGCTGTTATAATACGTTTCATTTCGTCACCCCTATCATTTCTTGAATTCCTTTTCCAGGAGCAATCATCGGATAAACTTTTTCCTTCTGAATAATTCTGAAGTCAGCTACCACTGGTCCGTCATATTCGAACATTTCTTTTAATGCTGCTTCAACATCTTCTTCTTTTTCCACTTTCATTCCTTTTAATCCGTAACTTTCCGCTAACTTAACGAAATCTGGATTTATATCAAGTAATGACTGTGAATATCTTTCATCATAAAATGTTTCTTGCCATTGGCGAACCATTCCTAATGCAGAGTTATTCATAATTATTACTTTTACTGGTAAATTCCATTGCTTTAATAGTAGTAATTCTTGTAAATTCATTTGGAATCCTGCATCTCCGTTAATCGAAACAACTAATTCATTTGGACGACCAAACTGTGCACCGATGGCAGCAGGAAATCCGAATCCCATCGAACCTAATCCACCTGATGATGCCCAGTTATGTGGTTTATCTAATGTATAATGTTGAGCTGCCCACATTTGATGTTGTCCAACATCCGTTGTAACAATCGCCTCTCCGTTTGTTGCTTTATGAATTTTCTGTATGAGGCTTTGTGGAGAGATCGCTTCATCAGATAAATCATGCCATAATGGATAGTCCTTTTTGTTTTGTGCGATTTTTTCCATCCAAGCTTCATGGTTTGGTTGTTTAATATCTTTCTTTAATAATGCTTCCAATGCTAATTTTGCGTCCGCTACAACCGGAATTTCTGTTGGAACGTTTTTCCCGATTTCAGCTGGATCCACATCAATATGTGCTACTTTTGCCATCGGAGCAAAATGTTGTAGATTTCCTGTTAAACGGTCATCAAAACGTGCACCGATATTGACGAGTAAATCACTTTCGTACACAGCCATATTCGCCGTATAAGAACCGTGCATTCCTGCCATCCCTAATGATAGTTCATTCGATCCCGGGAAACTTCCTAAGCCTAGCAATGTATTGACAACTGGTAGACGGTATTTTTCTGCGAACTGTTTTAATTCCTCAGCAGCATCCGCAAATAATACTCCTGCACCAGCTAATAAAACTGGGCGCTTCGCCTTTTCAATTGCATCTGCTACTTTGACGATTTGTAGAGGATTCGGTTTTGTTGTCGGTTGATATCCTGGTAAATAGAAATCCGTTTTAAACTCCCCGCTCGGCAATGCTTCGGAAATATTTTTCGGAATATCAATAACAACTGGCCCTGGTCTTCCTGTTGTCGCAATATGGAACGCTTCTTTTACAACACGTGGTAAATCTGTTACATCGTCCACTTGATAATTATACTTCGTAATCGGCGTCGTAATCCCTAGCACATCTGACTCTTGGAATGCGTCTGTTCCAATTACATGATTTGCTACTTGTCCTGTAAATATTACTAAAGGCAATGAATCCATCATTGCATCTGTAATGCCTGTAATTAAGTTGGTAGCACCTGGTCCTGATGTCGCAATGACAACTCCCGGTTTCCCTGTTACACGAGCATATCCTTCTGCTGCAAAAATTGCTCCTTGCTCATGTCTTGTTAATATATGTTTGAACGATGCGTTTGAACGATAAAGTGCGTCATAAATCGGTAATACAGCACCACCCGGATATCCGAAAACTGTGTCCACTTCCGCCTCAACTAATAACTCCATCAATAAATCTGCACCTGTTCTCACTTCATTTGTTGTCTTTGAAGGTAGTGTTTGTTTTGGCTTTGCCTCTGCTTTCAATGTCATTTCCTCCTTAAAAATATCTTCCTTAAAACAAAGTCTATATAGAAACAATCGTCATACATTTTTTCTTTTTTCTTCCTCATCCTCCACTTTCAAATAAAAAACTCTTTTCTCCACAAATCTCCTAAAAGATTATGGGGAGAAAAGAGTATCTTTTCACGGTACCACCCAAAAATTCATAGCATTTCTCACGAAAGCTATCTTGCAGACTTCTTTTTTAAAAAAAGTCTATTATTGGTAACAGGTATATGTTATATACCTGGCTATGCCTACTAAAAAAATCGTTCAGCATAACACTCAAGGATGATGTCGGAATAAGTAGTGTTTCTAGGCTTCCAGCAACCCTAGATCTCTGAGAACACGATGTGCTTATTCCTTTTTTCCTGTCATCGATTTATTTGTATGAATTATCTTGCAATTGTTAATAATATAACTTATTTCATTATACGCTATTATAAATTAACGAACATAAATATTCAAACATTTCGAAAATGTTATGAAGAAATCCTATTTCCTTCCGAATCAACTTCCAAAAAAACAAATGTCTGAATTAACAGAAAATTAATGTTGAAGAAAGAAAACCTCGTAAATGAGTGAATATTAAAAGCATACAATGTTTTCAATCTTTCGTCAATATGTTTGTTTCCTTTTTCACAATTTTTATACATTTGTATTTGAAAAAACATTATGGTTTACGTTGCATCTCTTTTTGCTAAACGACGATTATGTTCGTTCCTCTACAAACGTTTCGCCTAGACGATATACACGATTCGCAATTTTTTTAACTTCATGTGGATTATGTGTCACGAATATAACTGGAATTTTCCACTGCTCGTGTAATCTACACAATTGTGTATAACTCGTCTCTTTCGTACGTTCATCTAAAGCAGAAAATGGTTCATCTAATAAAAGAATTTGTGGCTCCATTGCATAGGCACGTAACAATGCTGTACGTTGTTTTTCCCCACCCGATATTTCACGTGGATACTTATCTAATAAATGTTCCATATGCAATGCACGGATCCATTCACGTGTTCTATTTTCATTTTGCATACTATATGCTATGTTTTCCCAAACGGTTTTATGTGGAAATAAAGCATAATCTTGAAATACATAGCCAACTTTCCTTTGTTGCGTCGGGATACACGATTTACCATCTTGCGTAAAAATTTGATCCCGAAATTTTATATACCCATTATCTGGTGTCACAATTCCGGCAATCATATTTAAAAATGTTGTTTTTCCAGTACCAGATGGACCGACAATAGCAATGATTTCATCGCCAATCGTACATGTAATCTGTAATGTTTTGTGAGGTATTTTTTTCTCCACATCAATTGTAAGCATACATTTTCTCCTATTGTTTATGTTTCATCATATGTTTCCTACTCCACCAGTTCAACCAATAAATCGCAATAAATCCAATAATTACGATCGTCACTACCCAAAATTTTGCTACGCCCATCTCTCCTGACTCCACCGCAAAATAAATGGCAATCGGGATCGTATCCGTTACATTCGGTATGTACCCAGCAATCATTAATGTCGCACCAAATTCACCTAGCGCACGCGCAAATGCTAATACCGTTCCAGAAAGCAAACCTGGCCACGCTAATGGAAAAGAAATTGTCCAAAATACATTCCAACGGGATTTTCCTAATGTGTATGCAACATATTCTAAATTACGATCATACTGTTGAAAGGCTGCAACGGCACTTTGGTACATGAGTGGAAAGGAAACGACGATGGCAGCAAGCAAGACACCATACCAAGTGAATACAATTTGTACATCGAACTGTGCCATGAGCCACTTCCCAATAAAACCATTTTTTCCAAATAAATATAACAAACCAAATCCAACTACTGTTGGTGGCAATACTAAAGGAAGCATAATGATTGCTTCTAAAACGCTTTTTCCAAAAAAGTCTTTTTTCGCAACGAAATAAGCAATCATCATCCCGATGATAAATACGAAAACTGTCGAGATAAGTGCTGTTTTTAATGATAACCAAAATGGGAATAAATTCACTTGTTCCAACATGTCCTTCTATATCCCTTCAAATCCGTAAGCTTTTTTTATTTCATTAGCCTCTTCGTCTAATAACCAATGTATAAATTGCTCTGTCGCTTCTTTATTTTCTACCGTCGTCGTCATACCGATTGGATACACTATTTCATCATGTAATGTTCCATCTATTTCTTCGATGATTTCAACATCATCTGATATTAGTGCATCTGTTTTATATACGACACCAACATCTACATTCCCTGTTTCAACGTACGTTAACGCTTGTCGCACATCATTCGTATAAACAAATTTGTCTTGCAAGTCACTCCATAATTCGACCCCTTCGAAAAATTGCTGTGCATACGTACCTGCTGGAACAGTTTCCGGATGCCCAATCGCAATTTGCTCAACGGAGTCATCTTCTAATGTTTGAACATCTTCATATGTAATCGTAGCTTCGTTTCCTTGAATAAGAACTAAAGAGTTATATAAAAAAGGGGTGACTGTTTCTTTTTCAATAAGCTCTACCTCTTCTAAATGGGTCATCCATTTTTCATCGGCGGAAATAAAAATATCTGCATGTGCACCTTGCTCCATTTGTTTCGCTAACTTTCCTGAACTGCTAAATTGTAATTGTATATCCACATTATTCGCTTCTTCGTATAGTTGTTTCATTTCCTCTAATGGCTCTTTTAAGCTTGCTGCAGCTAATACGGTAATAGTTTTTTGCTCCTCCTGTTGACAACTTGTTAAGACAAATATACTAAATACCATGACTAAACAAATGACACGCTTCATAATTTACCCCTCTTACCTCTTTTCTTTTGATTATAACTTTAGAAAATTTCACTGTAAATAAAAATATGCCCCAGCTTTCCATAAACTGAGGCATATGTATCGATGCTTACCATTTTATTTACATGTATACTACTCTTTTTATAATGTGGACAAAAAATTATTTTGTCCCAAATAAACGGTCGCCCGCATCTCCTAATCCCGGTACAATATATCCATCTTCATTTAACTTCTCATCCATCGCCCCTAAATAAATATCAACGTCTGGATGATTATGTTTAATTAACTCTACTCCTTCAGGTGCTGCAACTAAACACATTAGTTTAATGGATTTTGCTCCACGTTTCTTCAATGATTCAATTGCGTCATTTGCTGAACCACCTGTTGCCAACATCGGGTCTAAAACGATTAAAATACGCTCGGAAATGTCTGATGGTAATTTAATGAAGTATTCTTCTGGTTGCAATGTTTCCGGGTCACGATATAAACCGACATGCCCAACACGTGCTGCAGGTAGTAAATTGAGCATTCCGTCCACCATTCCTAAGCCTGCACGTAAAATTGGAATTAAGCCAATCTTTTTCCCTGTTAATACTTGTGCTTTACTCGACGTTACCGGTGTTTCAACTTCAATCTCTTTCATTGGTAAATTACGCGTAATTTCAAATCCCATTAACATTGATACTTCATCGACTAATTCTCTAAATTGTTTTGTTCCCGTGTTTTTATCACGAATATATGTTAATTTATGCTGGATTAATGGATGATCTAAAATATGAACTTGTCCCATTGTTTTCCACCCTTTCCATTGTTGTATATCGTTACTATCTTACAGTTTTCTACCACTGTTGTCTACCGATGAAACGCATTTCTTAAACTAATTTATTTTTGTGTAAATTTTGAAAACAACTTCCCCTTCTCTATGAATGAAAATGGCAAATAGATTTTCTCAAATAAAAAAGACTTCCAGTAACATAAGCTACCGAAAGTCTTCTTAAATTTCACTAATTTTTTCATCTGTGTCTATATATTATGCGTATAGTGGGTGCTTTTTCGTTAAAGCTGCAACTGCTTCACGAGCCTCATTTAACACGGCTTCGTCATCGATGTTTTTCAATGTTTTCGCAATAATTTTCCCTACTTGTACCATATCTTCTTCTTTAAATCCACGAGTCGTTACTGCTGCAGTTCCTACACGCACACCACTCGTAATGAAAGCTCCTTCTTGGTCAAAAGGAATCGTATTTTTATTCGTCGTAATACCGATCGTATCTAATGTTTCCTCCGCAATTTTTCCAGTTAAACCTAATTTAGAAACATCTAATAACACTAAATGGTTGTCCGTTCCGCCTGAGACGATACGAACCCCTTCTTCCATAAGTGTTTCCCCTAACACTTTAGCGTTCGCTCTAATTTGTTTTGCATACTGTTTAAAATCGTCTGAAAGAGCTTCTTTCAACGCTACAGCTTTTGCAGCAATAATATGCATTAATGGACCACCTTGAACTCCTGGGAATACTTGTTTATCAATTGCTTTTGCATATTTCTCTTTACATAAAATCATTCCACCACGAGGGCCACGTAATGTTTTATGTGTGGTTGTCGTGACAAAGTCACAGTAAGGTACCGGATTCGGATGTTCTCCAGCAGCAACTAACCCAGCAATATGTGCCATGTCTACAAATAAATATGCATCTACTGCATCTGCAATTTCACGGAATTTTTTAAAGTCAATGGTTCTTGAATAGGCACTCGCACCAGCGACAACCATTTTTGGTTTTACTTCTTTTGCTAACGCTAAAACCGCATCATAATCAAGTTGTTCTGTTTCTTTATCTACTCCATACTCCACAAAGTTAAATAACTTTCCACTGAAGTTCACTGGGCTACCGTGTGTTAAATGACCTCCATGGCTTAAATTCATTCCTAAAACCGTATCTCCCGGTTCTAATGTACTGAAATAAACTGCCATATTCGCTTGTGCACCAGAGTGGGGCTGAACGTTAACATGCTCTGCACCAAAAAGTTCTTTTGCACGATCGCGCGCTAAATCTTCTGCAACGTCTACATATTCACATCCACCGTAATAACGTCTACCTGGATATCCTTCAGCATATTTGTTCGTTAATACTGAACCTGCTGCTTCCATTACTGCTTCGGATACAAAGTTTTCTGATGCAATTAACTCAATATTATCTTGTTGACGTTTTTTCTCGTCTTCCATTGCATCAAATAGTTCTCGGTCAAATTCTTTTAAATGGTCCATTTACTTTTCGTTCCTCCTAGAAATGAAATATATACATATCATAACAAATAATAATTCATTTTTACATAAAAAATGCATAAAACATCATTTTTCCTATGTTTTATGGCGAAAATCCGAACATTAACGGTTAATATACCGCCTCTGTTCGGATTTTATTCTCTATACATATACCGCTCTCGATCCACCGATTAACTTTGGACGTGTTTTGGCAATCGTCATATGTGCATTCCCTATCGATGAAACAGACAAACGGACCGGAACCGCAACATGTTTTAAATGCATACCGATGAATGTGTCCCCTATATCGATGCCTGCATGTGCTTGAATCGCCTCAACGATAATCGGCTCGTCCATATGTTCGTATGCATAAGTAGCCATCGAACCGCCAGCATTTCGAACTGGTTTTACACTCACTTCTTCTAATGGGTACTTCTCTAATATTTTTCGTTCTACGACTAATGCACGATTTAAATGTTCACAACATTGAAAGGCTAAAAATATTTGTTGATTTTGCGCAAATCGTTGTACATGCGTGAAAATTTCTCTTGCTACCTCTTCACTCCCCGCACTTCCGATTGCTTCCCCAATGACTTCGCTCGTTGAACAACCGACAACGAATATTTCCCCTGCATGAATTGCTTGCAGTGCGGACCAATCCGCCATAGCTGCTTCCATGTCTTTTCGGACATGATCTAACATAGAGTTCATAAAATGACCTCCTTATATGCATTTAAGCTTCACATTGCTCTTCATATGCTGTAATTTTATTTACTCGATTTAAGTGGCGGCCGCCTTCGAATTCTGTCGTTAACCATGTTTTCACGATTTCACGTGCTAATCCAGGCCCAATTACTCGTTCCCCCATCGCTAACATATTGGAATCATTATGTTCTCTCGTAGCTTTTGCTGAAAAAACATCATGTACGAGAGCACAACGAATGCCCTTTACTTTGTTAGCAGAAATGGAAATACCAATACCTGTTCCACAAACTAAAATTCCACGGTCAAACTCGCCGTTAGCAACTCGTTCCGCTGGCCCAATACCATAATCCGGATAATCAACAGACGCTGTACAATCTGCTCCAACATCTTCATACTCATACCCTAATTCTTCTAATACGCTTTTCACTTCATTACGTAAGGTCATTCCAGCATGGTCGCCTGATATAATAACTTTCAAAAAGAACTCCTCCTAAAAATAAGCTTTGTCCTTCTTATTATACATTAAATTCGCTAATTTGTTTGTTTAATTTTTCTGATTGAACCGATAATGCCTTTGCTAACTGTTCCACATCCTGTATCGTTTTATCTTGATCTACTACAGCTGCACTAACCTCTTCTGTTGCGGCAGAAGTTTCTTCCGAAATGGCTGCAACTTCTTGTGATTGTTGTACGGTCGTTTGAATAAATTGTAATTGACGATTCACTAAATCTCGGATGGTTGTCACTTCCTTCGCCACTTCTGTTACAGAGGTAGACATATGTTCCATCGATGTATTCGTTAACATTCCTATTTCTGCTTTTTCCTGTGCATGTACGACATGTTCATTCATCTTTTTCACTACATTCGTCACATCCTTTTGTATCGCACCAATTAAGGTAGAAATACGTTGCACTGCATGAGCACTTTCATCTGCTAATGTACGTATTTCATTTGCGACTACCGCAAAGCCCTTCCCATGTTCTCCAGCCCTTGCCGCTTCAATCGACGCATTTAAGGCAAGCAAGTTTGTTTGCTCTGCAATTTTGCCGACCATCGTAATAATGGATTCAACTTCTAAAGCATTTTCTTTTAAGTGTTCCACATCTTGTAAAGATAATGCTTGTTCTTCCGCTAGCTGTTGAATGCCGTGCACTAGTTGATGAACCACTTGTTTACTATCTGTTAACATCTTTAACATTTCTGTTGCGTTATTTGTAGATGTTTCTGCTTTATGTTGTACTTCTTCCGCCAAAAGGGTCGCTTCCTCAATCGCTTCAACGGTTTGTTGGATTGATTCCGCAGCATTAACTGCCCCTGTAGATATGTCATTCGTTGCATCTGTAATCGCTCTCGAATGCTGTGTCGCCGTATCGACCACTTGTTTCATATCTTCCACGGCACGCTCTGTGTTTGTAAAATTACCATGTATATTATGTACCATACCTTGAATATTTTTAAACATCCTATCAACAGCCATACTTAACGCACGAATTTCATCATCCGCTTCTGGTATATGAATTTCTTGGTTTAAATTCCCTTTCGCTCCCTCTGTCGCTGCAGCTTCTAATTGTTGCAATGGCTTCGTAATGAATCCCGCTGCAACGAAAGCTAAAATACCTGTCCAAATAATCCCTAGTAAAAATGTCACCATCATAAAGATTTCTTCTTTCAATGGTACATATGGGGATAGTAAATCATAAATAACATACATACAGACAGCACTACATGTATACGTAATAAAGGCTAATAGCGTAGTAAATAATACTAACTTTTTTTGCAAACCAAATCGATATGCCTTTTTCATTTGCATGACCCTTCCCTACTAATTAATCTTTTGCACTAGATGATCAATATATGTTTCTAATAATTCCGCTGTTTCACGATAAATCGATACATCTCCACCAAATGGATCGGGAATATTATATCCACCTTGATATAACGGAACCTGTTCTGTAGAAACATATTCAATTAATGTAAAAATTTTTCCTTTATACTGTGGAAATAGACGTAATAACACTTGTTTATGATCTTCTGTCATCGTTAAAACAATATCGGCCCATTGCATATGATCCAATTGAATGGCTTCCGAACGGTGGGTAAAAGAAATACCCATTTCTTCTAAAACTTGTATCGCGTGTGCATGAGCTTTTTCGTTTTCATTCGCAAAGATCCCTACAGACTGTACTTCTATTTGTGGCAGTTTCTCCTTTAATATCGCTTCTGCCATCGGACTTCTACATGTATTACCTGTACAAACAAATAAAATATTCATCTTTTTTCCTCATCTTTCCTTATTCATTAATATACCACAATAACACAAACTTTTGAACTATATTCTAATTTATTTTATAGGTATTTAATCTCAAAACATGGAAATAAAATGTTTCCAACCTAAATAGATAAATAAAATACCACTGAAGACATCTCCAAATACGCCAACTTTTCCCCGTAATACCTGTGCAAAGGTCAAACCAATAAATGAAACCACCATTGCCGTCATACCAAATAAAAATATCATCGACATATGATTCGCGCCTGCCAAGCCGAACGTAAGGCCGACCGGAAAACTATCCACGCTTACAAACATACAGACAAAAATAAGTTTCCAACCAGCAAAAAACGTCTGCCTTTTCTCTTCGAATATAGAAAACAAGGTAAACAAACCGAGCGTCGTAAAAATGACTGTATTTAAAAAGGCTGCTAAATGATGAATAAACGGGAAAAGATATACACCAAATAACAACCCTGCTAAAGGAAAAGCACTATGAAAAATGCCGAGCATGACACTAACAGATACTTTTTGTTTTATTTTTTTTTCAACTAACCCTAATCCGATTGCGACAGAAAAGCAATCCATACTTATTGCAAGTGCAACAGGCATCCATGAGATAAGTTCATATACCAAATTGTTAATCCTCCCTATTTTGCTTGTACAATGTATGCAAAATAGAGATAGATTAGAAGTTTACTTGTATACTATTTCTGTAGCCGCCCTCGTTAAACGGTCCATTATTGCTAAACCGACCCCATCTTCCGAAAAAGATTGGGAAACGACAACATCGAACCGATCTTTCTTTAACGAACGTAACGTATCATACAACGTTTGAGCTACCTCTATGTCCTTATTTCCAATCATGATTTTATGTGCTGCTTCTATATTCTCGGCCATTTTTTTCGTCACAATGACCCCTACTCTATTTCCCTCTGCTTCATAACGTTCCACAACATCCTGTAGTAAAGCATTGTTTGCTACTAATATGAGTGGTACTTCAGGTGCATAATGTTTATATTTGAGCCCTGGAGATTTTGGTTTTTCTGTCTTTTCTTTTTTAGTCAAGGTACGTACTTCTCCTACAACTGCTTCGATAGCTTCTTTCGTAATCGCACCTACTCGAAGAATAAGTGGAACATCCCCCGTACAATCCACTACGGTTGATTCCACGCCAACCTCTGCTTCCATTGCATCAACAATTGCTGCAATTTTTCCATGTAAATCATCGTATACATGTGCCGCTTTTGTTGGACTTGGTTTTCCAGACTTGTTTGCACTTGGCGCTGCAATTGGCAAGTCTACTTCTTTTAATAATCGTAAAGCGACATCATTATTCGGAATACGTACCCCTACCGTATCCAAATTTGCAGTAACATTTGTCGCGACATTATTTTTACGTTTTAAGACGTATGTAATTGGTCCAGGAGAAAATGTCATAATTAATGTATCTACATACGCGGGATAAGCTTGTACAAGATCGTTTAATTGCTCTTTTGTTGCGACATGGACAATTAACGGATTATCACTTGGTCGACCTTTTGCTTGGAAGATTTTAGCGATAGCCGCTTCGTTTGTTGCATCTGCACCTAACCCATAAACGGTTTCAGTAGGAAATGCGACCACTTCTCCCGCTCGTAAGAGAGCTGCCGCCTCTTTTATATATGCCTCATCATTTTGTCCGTTCATTGTGAATATTTTTGTTTTCATTTCGTTCCCTCACTTCTCTTTATATTTTAGACGATATAACGATGTTTCACAAAGGATTCATCTAGAACATGACCTACAAATTATCACTCCAACGATGCAAAGGAAACACGAATCATAAGATGAAAATGATTGTGACAAACCTTCCTTTCACATAAAAAACCCTAAAGTAGCAATACCTACTTTAGGATTTCTTTCAGTTAGGATTACGTTAACCCTAACCATTCAAAAAGAAAGATTTTCACTGTTTTCTTCTCTGTCTTTTCTTCTTCCTTATTCGCTTGCTCCATATCCGCTTTTTCCTCTTCTGATAAATCTAAATAACATAAAGATGGAAAAAGCACGCACCACCAATTGTCCCCTTCTCCTTCGCCAAGTGTAATGAGCAGCGCCTCATAATCACCGGCTGGATACACATATTTCCCATATTTTTTCGTCGGAAATGGTACATCTTTTTTAAACTGAACTGAAAAGGATAGATGTTCTCCATTTTGCTCTAATGTATTGGCAATAATTTCTTCTACTTTTGGTAATATTTCTTCCATTCGCTTACGTGCCTCATCGATCGATGTCACTTTGGACATTTCAGTAGATAAATAGGCATTTACTTCATCACGAACAGTATATTTCATTTGTTGATCTTTCATATCATTACTATTTGCCAAAATACGTAAACGAATCGCGTCTTCCGGGATCATTTCTACAGCATAGTCTGTCCCATGTACAGTCATCGGATAAAACATTCCTAAAAAACAAATCATTAAAAATAATAATGCGAATTTTCTCATCGTTTTTGCCCCCAACTGCTTTTAGGAACATTATGGACAGATAAGAAAAAGGTTATACCTCTTTATCGTACAATAGCTGAAATGATTCGGTCTTTTCCGTTCATATCAACGATTGTTTCGATTTGTGCTGCAGGATATGTTTTTGCTACTATATTTGTTACAGCCTTTGCTTGCTCATATCCGATTTCCATACAAATACGTTCAATAGAAGGGATTCTCTTTGATTGATCCACGATAGATTCATAAGCAGCTAATCCTTTATTCGGTGCAAAAAGTGCTACATGTGGATCATAATTTTTCACCGTATCTTCTAACTCATCTATTTCCGCCTTAGCTATATAGGGAGGATTTGAAACGATTATTTGTGGGTGGATGTTTGCTTCTATTATCGGTTCTAAAAAACTTCCTTGCATAAACGTAACATTTGCCCCTAAATCCGCTGCATTTTGTGTTGCAACTCGAAGGGCAGCTTCCGATATATCTGTAGCATATACAACTGCATTCGATAGCTCCAATGCTAATGTCGTTGCAATCACACTAGATCCCGTGCCGATATCAACAATCGTGACTGTTTCATCACGATACTTCGATTGGATCAGTTGGATAAGATGATAAACTAATTCTTCTGTTTCAAAACGTGGAATAAGTACATGCTCGTTTACAGCAAATTGTCTCCCATAAAAATATTCATATCCAACTAAATGTTGCACAGGTATCCCCGTCTCCACGTGTGCCTTTACATCGGACATAAAGGCTCTATACTGCTCCTCCTTCATTTCATCTCGTAAGATCATATGGAACGTATTACGATCTACTTGTAGATGATGTTCGATTAAAACTTTTGCGATATGAGGGTCACGTCCATGTTTTTCTAAAAAAGAAGAAGCCCATGTTAGGACTTCATATACTTTCTTCTTATTCATTTTTTTCACTAACTTCTTGCAGACGACTCGTTTGGTCTTCAATGAGTAAAGCATCAATAATTTCGTCGATTTTCCCTTCGACAATTTGGTCTAATTTTTTAATCGTTAAACCGATACGGTGATCTGTTACTCGGTTTTGTGGGTAGTTGTACGTACGAATACGTTCAGATCGATCTCCAGTACCTACGGCAGATTTTCTTGATTCTGCATATTCTGCTTCCGCTTCTTGTTGATATTTGTCATATAAACGGGCACGCAATACTTTAAAAGCCTTTTCGCGGTTTTTAATTTGAGATTTCTCATCTTGACACGATACGACAATCCCTGTCGGTAAGTGTGTTAAACGAACAGCCGAGTCTGTCATATTTACGTGCTGTCCACCTGCCCCACTTGCACGGTACGTATCCACTTTTACATCTTCATTACGAACTTCTACGTCCACATCTTCTGCCTCTGGTAATACTGCAACTGTCGCAGTAGAGGTATGAACACGTCCTTGTGCTTCTGTTTCAGGTACACGTTGTACACGGTGTGCCCCATTTTCGAATTTTAACTTAGAATAAGCACCTGTACCATGAATCATGAAAATAATTTCTTTATATCCACCAACTCCTGTTGAGTTCGCTTCAATAACTTCTGTTTTCCAACGATTCGCTTCCGCAAAGCGCGCATACATTCGATATAAATCACCAGCAAATAATGCAGCTTCATCCCCACCAGCTGCTGCTCTGATTTCAACAATAACGTTTTTATCATCGTTCGGGTCTTTCGGTAATAATAGTACTTTTAACTCTTCTTCTAATTCCTCTATATTAGATGTTAACTCCGAAATCTCCGCTTTAATCATGTCTAACATATCACTGTCTGACTCACTTGCTAACATTTCTTTCGCGTCGTTTAATTCTTCCACACTCGTTTTATATTTGCGATATGCCGTAACAGCTGGTTCAAGGTCGGATTGTTCTTTCGAATATTCTCTTAATTTATTCGAATCACTAATTACTTCTGGATCACTTAAAAGTTCATTTAATTTATGGTACCGATCCTCTAATGATTGTAGTTTATCTAACATGTGTTTCCACCTCTTTTATACTTCCGTAAAATCAAGTTTCAATATTTAGTATACACTATTTTCACGTTTCATTTATAGTAGGTATGTAAAAACGGTTCAACTTTAGCGAATATCATTCCTCATCAACATCAGTGGATTTTTTGTAAATAAAAATCAGGCATAAATTTGCCTGATTGTAATAGGTTACGATTGTATTTTTGTTTCTTGTTTGTTTTACATGTTGTATTTCTTTTTGAATCGATCGACACGACCACCGGCTCTGTCTGCTTTCTGCTTTCCAGTGTAGAAAGGGTGTGTGTCAGAACTAATTTCAACACGAATGACTGGGTAAGTGTTACCATCTTCCCATTCCATTGTTTCGTCAGATGTTCTTGTAGAACCACTTAAAAATTTATAATCTGAACTTGTATCTAAAAAGATTACTTTTTGGTATTCTGGATGAATTCCGCTTTTCATGTTTTTCCACCTCTTTTACAAAAAATGATTATTCACAATTATAAGTTAAACCTACCTAACCTCACATCTTGATATTATAACAGTATTAGGTAGGTAATGCAAGTCTTTTTTTACTTTTATGAGCGTTGATTTCGCTTCATTTTAATTTCTTCTCCGATATCATCTAGGAATTGTTCATTTGTTTTCGTCGCTTTCAAACGCTTTAAAAATCGCTCGGTAAATTCATGCGAGTCTTGCATTGATTTTCGAATCATCCACATTTTCTCTAAATGATCTTTCGAAACGAGCAACTCTTCTTTTCGAGTACCGGAACGTAGTATATCGATTGCCGGGAAAATTCTTCTTTCTGCTAAACTACGGTCTAAATGTAGTTCCATATTACCTGTACCTTTAAATTCCTCATAAATAACATCATCCATCCGTGATCCCGTATCTACTAAGGCAGTTGCTAAAATCGTTAAACTTCCACCTTCCTCAATATTTCTTGCCGCACCAAAGAATCGCTTCGGACGGTGGAATGCTGCAGGATCAATCCCGCCGGATAATGTACGTCCACTTGGTGGAATCACTAAGTTATATGCACGTGCTAAACGTGTAATACTGTCCATTAAAACAATCACATCGCGTTTATGTTCCACGAGACGCATGGCACGCTCTAATACAAGTTCAGATACTTTAATATGACTTTCTGGCACTTCATCAAATGTAGAACTTACGACATCGACATCTGGTGCAACAGAACGTTCAATATCTGTCACTTCCTCTGGACGTTCATCGACTAATAAAATAATTAGTTTTGCCTCTGGGTGGTTTTTCGAAATGCTATTAGCAATTTCTTTTATAAGCATCGTCTTACCCGCTTTTGGCGGAGCAACGATTAATCCTCTTTGGCCAAAACCAACTGGTGTCATTAAATCTATAATTCTCGTCGATATATTTTGTGGAGAATTTTCTAATGTCATATAGCGATCAGGATATAAAGCAGTTAAGGCAGGAAAATGTACTCGTTCTTTTGCTGTTTCAGGATTATCGCCATTTACAGCGTCCACATGTAATAAACCATAATAACGTTCATTCTCTTTCGGTGGTCGAACCTTTCCAGATACTTTATCCCCATTTCTTAAATCAAAACGGCGAATTTGTGAGGCTGAAATATAAATATCTTCCGCACTTGGAGAATAGTTAATTGGACGTAAAAAACCAAAACCTTCTGAAGGGATCACTTCTAAAATCCCATCCATAAATAAATAACCGTCTTTTTCTGCTTGCGCTTTTAATATCGCAAAAATTAATTCTTTTTTTGTTAGTTTCGCATAATAAGAAACTTTATATTCTTTAGCTAACTTATAAATGTCTTTCAACGTTAAGCTTTCTAAATGAGAAATCGTTATTTCAGACACATCATCACACCTATTCATTTATTTCTATTCGTATCTCTTTTAACATAATTTTGGTTGCTCTTTTTGATAGGATAACATGTTATATGTTGCTCATATGTACACGTTTATTTATATAGGAGATAAAAAAGATGCTTGTTTAAAAGAGGAGCCGAATGAAGAGTTCGTTGTAAAAAAACTAGACCGTCTCTTGTCTATTTGTATCATACAACTTTCTCTTCATATATTCAACTCTATCTTTAGAAGAAAATATTATTCATTATCTAATACTAAATTTGGCTTTTTCTTTAAACTATGTTGACCATCAATGAAACGAATCGTTCCACTTTTCGCACGCATTACGACAGATTGTGTTGTTGCTCGTTGTCCTTTAAATTGAACCCCTTTTAATAATTCTCCATCCGTCACACCTGTCGCAGCAAAAATGGCATCATCCCCTGGACAGAAATCATCCATGTAAAAGACTTTATTCATGTCTTCAATCCCCATTTTTTTACAACGGATAATTTCTTCTTCATTGGATGGTGCTAACTTCCCTTGGATTTCTCCACCTAAACACTTTAAAGCAACTGCTGAAATAACGCCTTCTGGTGCACCACCAATACCGAATAAAATATCTACTCCTGTATGGTCGAAGCAAGTGTTAATTGCCCCTGCCACATCACCGTCTTGAATTAATTTAATTCTAGCACCTGTTTGACGAATTTCTTCGATTAATCCTTGATGGCGATCACGGTTTAATACGACAGCTAATACATCTTCAATTTCTTTGTTTTTTGCCTCTGCTACAGCTCGTAAGTTATCTTCCACTGATGCGTTAATATCAATTTTTCCAACCGCTTCTGGACCAACAGCAATTTTATGCATGTACATGTCTGGAGCGTGTAATAAATTTCCACCATCTGAAATAGCAATAACAGATAAAGCGTTCCAAGAACCACGTGCAACAATGCTCGTTCCTTCAAGTGGGTCAACCGCAACATCTACTAAAGGTCCTCTTCCAGTACCGAGTTTTTCGCCAATATAAAGCATTGGCGCTTCATCCATTTCCCCTTCTCCAATGACAACTGTGCCACGCATTGGAATCGTATCAAAAACTGTACGCATTGCGGTTGTTGCTGCATCGTCCGCCTCATTTTTTAAGCCTCTACCCATCCATCTTGCAGACGATAATGCTGCCGCCTCTGTTACGCGAACTAATTCAATCGATAAACTTCTTTCCATCGTTTAAAAATCCCCTTTTTATGAGTTATAAACCTTTCATACTAATCGTTTTATTTGGTTCCACCACTTTTTCACGCCAAATTTTCGCACCTAAACGACGTAAATTTTCGGTAATATCTTCATATCCACGATCTATATGATCAATTTCTGTTATTTCCGTAATGCCATCTGCCATTAATCCTGCAATGACTAATGCTGCTCCCGCACGTAAATCCGTTACTTTTACTTTGGCACCTTCTAGCTTTTCCGTACCTGTTACAATCGCAGCACTGCCTTCTACTTTCACTTTTGCATTCATACGGCGCAATTCATCAATATGTTTAAATCTAGCTGTATAAATGGTATCTGTCACGATACTCGTTCCTTCTGATTTCGTTAATAGTGATGTGAAAGGTTGTTGTAAATCGGTTGGAAATCCTGGGTATACTAATGTTTTAATATCTACACTTTTCAACTTTTCACCAGGTTTAATAAGTAGTTGATCATTATATTGCTCAATCGTTACACCCATTTCACGCAATTTCGCTAATAATGATTCTAAATGTTCTGGAATCACATTATCAATGACTACTTCTTTCCCTTGTGCAGCTGCCGCAATAATATATGTACCCGCTTCTATTCTGTCAGGTATGATTGTATGTTTACAACCGTGCAAGCGATCGACACCTTCAATACGAATAATATCGGTTCCTACACCTTTAATTTTAGCGCCCATATTCGTCAACAATGTAGCAACATCAATAATTTCTGGTTCCTTAGCGGCATTTTCAATCGTCGTTTTTCCTTTCGCTAACACTGCGGCTAACATAATATTAATTGTCGCACCTACACTCACTACGTCTAAATAAATCCGGGCACCACGTAATTCTTCCGCCTCTAAATAAAGGGCACCTTTTTCATTTTTTACCTTTGCACCGAGAGCTTCAAACCCTTTTATATGCTGGTCAATCGGACGTGGACCTAAATAGCATCCACCTGGAAGACCAATTGCCGCACGTTTAAACTTCCCTAACATAGCGCCCATTAAATAGTACGATGCACGTAACTTTTGTACTTTTCCATTAGGAAGAGGAATGGAAACGACTGACGAAGGATCGATATGTACTTTTTGCTTCGAGTCTTGTACTACCTTTGCGCCAATATCTTCCAAAATCGATTGCAATGTATCTACATCAGAAATATTCGGTAATCCATCAAGTGTTACAGTAGAATCTGCTAAAATGGCGGCCGGAATTAATGCAACTGCACTATTTTTTGCACCACTGATCCTTACTTTTCCTTCTAACAGATGACCGCCTTCGATCATAATCTTTTCCATCCTAGTCCCTCACTTCTTTTCGTTGTGAATTTACTTCTCTTGTGTTGCTGCCCAATCTGCTAAAAACTGTGCAATTCCTTTATCTGTTAAAGGATGTTGCACTAACCCGTTCAATACTTTAAATGGAACTGTTGCAATATGTGCCCCATTTAATGCTGCATCTGTTACATGTAATGGATGACGAATCGATGCTGCAATAATTTTCGTCTCAATGGCAAATTGATTAAAAATAGCTGAAATCGTTGCAATTAAATCCATTCCATCATGACCAATATCATCTAAACGTCCTAAAAACGGTGATACGTAAGTTGCACCAGCTCTTGCCGCAAGCAATGCTTGGTTCGCGTTAAAGATTAATGTCACATTGGTCGTAATATGTAAGTCACTTAAAGCTTTTACTGCTTTTAGCCCTTCCATCGTCATGGGGATTTTTACCGTAATGTTTGGAGCGATGGCTGCAAGTTCTTTTCCTTCCGCAATCATCCCTTCTGCATCTTCTGCGATGACTTCCGCACTAACAGATTCAGCTGTTACTTCTGTTGTAATTTCACGAAGGCGATCATGGAAATCCACTCCTTCTTTTGCAACTAATGAAGGATTGGTTGTCACTCCACCTAAAATGCCTAAAGCTTTCGCCTGACGAATCTCGTCAATGTTTGCCGAGTCAATAAAAAATTCCACTAATATCGCTCCTCTATTTTTATTATTTTGCTTGTTGAGATGAACCAAATTCACGCATTTTCTCAATAACTGTTTGCTTGATCGCTTCACGTCCAGGTCCCATATATTTACGTGGGTCATATACTTCCGTATCATTATTTAAGATCTCACGAATTTTTGCTGTTTGTTGAATTTGGTTTTCTGTGTTCACGTTAATTTTTGCTGTCCCTAAAGAAATTGCACGTTGAATATCTTTTAAAGGAATTCCTGTTCCACCATGTAATACTAAAGGTACGTCTGTTTTATTGGAGATTTCCTCCATCTCTTCAAATCCTAAGTTCGGTTCGCCTTTGTATGGTCCGTGAACGGAACCTAATGCAGGTGCTAAACAGTCAATATTTGTTTCGTTTACTAGTCGAACACATTCAGCAGGATCCGCATAAATAACACCATCTGCAATTACGTCATCTTCTTGTCCACCGACAATTCCTAATTCTGCTTCCACAGATACATCGTGGAAATGTGCTAATTCTACTACTTTGCTCGTCGTTGCAATATTTTCTTCTAATGGTTTACTTGAAGCATCAATCATGACAGAAGTAAATCCTGCCTGAATGGCTTTTGCACAAGCTTCAAAGCTAGAACCATGATCTAAATGAATTGCCACTGGCACCGTAATATTACTTTCTTCCATGATTGCCTTTGTCATGGCTACCGCTACTTTATATCCTCCCATATAACGTGCAGCACCTTCAGATACACCTAGAATAACTGGTGAATTTTCCTCTTCCGCCGCTTCTAAAATTGCTTGCGTATATTCTAAGTTATTAATATTAAACTGCCCAACTGCATATTTGTTTTCTTTTGCTGTAATTAACATTTCTTTCATTGATACTAATGGCATTTCATCCATCTCCTTAACATAATTTTTCAAAAAAATCATCTATCAATAGAATACCAAGACGACGTTTAGCTTGCAACATGTTCTGCTCGTTTTACGTCGTCTCTTTATCATTATTCTTTAAAAATATTAGTTAAATTTTTTATTTACAACCGCATCAACAAATCCTTCCATTAACGGATGTGCTTTTGTCGGTCTAGATTTAAATTCTGGATGATATTGACATGCAACAAACCAAGGATGATCTTTTAACTCCATTACTTTTACAGTTTTTCCATCTGTCCCATATCCCGAGACAATAAATCCTGCTTCTTCTAATGGGGCAATAAAATCCTCATTAATTTCATAACGGTGACGATGACGTTCACTTATTTCCTCTTGTCCATATGCCTCTTTCGCCTTTGTACCATCTTTTAAAATGATATCATGTGCTCCTAATCGTAATGTATTTCCAATTCCGTCACTTAAGTCTTGTCCGTCGATTAATTTTACTATCGGATTTGCTGTTTGCTCATCCACTTCTGTCGTATGGACATCTTCTAACTTTAATACATTTCGTGCAAATTCTACTGCTGCCAGTTGTAACCCTAAGCAAATCCCTAAATAAGGAACACCTTGTTCACGTGCGTATTGAATAGCGGTAATCTTTCCGTCGATTCCTCTCGTACCGAATCCACCTGGAACGACAATACCATCCACTACACTTAATTGTTCTTTCATCACTTCTTCAGAGGTGTTTTCAGAATCAATCCAATGAACTTCTACGTCTGTACCATACGTAAATCCTGCATGTTTTAGTGCTTCTACCGCTGAAATGTAGGCGTCTGGTAACTCGACATATTTTCCAACTAAGCCAATATGAATCGTTTTAGATAAATTACGTACTTTATTTACGAGTTGGATCCACTCTGTCATGTCTGCTTCGCCTTCACCTAATTCTAAATGTTCACAAACTAGGTCATCGAAATTTTGCTGTTGTAATGCAATTGGTACATGATACAATGTGTCAGCATCTAGCATCTCAATAACTGCTTTTTTATCCGTATCACAAAATAGAGCAATCTTCTCTTTCATTTCTTCGCTAATTTCTTGTTCTGAACGAAGAACGATTGCGTCAGGTTGAATCCCTAACGAACGTAACTCCTTCACACTATGTTGTGTCGGTTTTGTTTTTAATTCCCCTGCAGCTCGAATATATGGTACAAGCGTACAATGAACATACATGACGTTTTTGCGCCCAACTTCATTTTTAATTTGGCGAATTGCTTCTAAGAACGGTAATGATTCAATATCTCCAACTGTCCCACCAATCTCTGTAATGACAACATCTGAATCTGTCATATATCCAGCTTTATACACTTGGTCTTTAATAACATTCGTAATATGTGGAATAACTTGAACCGTCGCTCCTTTATAATCTCCTCTACGTTCTTTTTCAATCACGCTGGAGTACACTTTCCCTGTCGTAATATTGCTGTATCGATTTAAGTTAATATCGATAAAACGTTCATAATGCCCTAAATCTAAATCTGTTTCAGCCCCATCTTCTGTGACGAAAACTTCTCCATGTTGGTATGGGCTCATCGTACCTGGGTCAACGTTTAAGTATGGATCAAACTTTTGTAATGTTACAGTTAATCCTCTGTTCTTTAATAATCTCCCTAAAGATGCAGCCGTAATTCCTTTCCCTAATGACGACACTACTCCACCAGTTACAAAAATATATTTTGTCAATGTTGTACCCTCTTTCTCCATAATTATTATTTCAATTCAATACCTGTTATAAAATGTCCTTGTAAAAAAAGAAATGCGTTTCCCAATCTACTAGGGGAAACGCATCTAAGTTTAAATTCATTGTAAAGCCCAATAAAAATATTACTCATAATCTAAAGAAATGTCAAGGTATTAAGAATGACAAAATAGGGCAAATTTCGACGTTTTAGCGACTATTCATTTTCCTTATCTTCATCATATTCTAATTGATCGATATCGTCGTAAATGTCATCCTCTATCTCATCTTCTATTGCTTCACCATCTAACTCTTCGTCATAAAAATCGTCATCTAGTTCTTCTAAATCCCGTTTTCTTGATTCCGCTAATGACTTTTCTGTCGTCTGTTCCACAGGGTACCATCTTTTTAACCCCCACACATTCGACCCTAATGTCATAAAGCGTCCATCAACATTTAAATCTGTGTAAAAACGTGCGAGCAAATCTTGGCGCTGAGCGTCCGTAAAATCTTTTAACTTTGCTACCTCACTAAATAAATCTGCAAACTTCATTTCTGTTTTTTCATCTGCTAATACAATGTTCGCTAGTTCAATCATCGACATCTTTAATAATTGTTCTTCCGAATATTTTTCTAATGCCACGACCAATGCACTTCCTTTATTCTTTAATTAATTTATAGCTATTTTTAATAAAATATTATCCTAATAATTTTGTAGTATAACCATTCATAATAAGATAATCAAGCGACATGAAACGTCTTTTAAAAAATTATAAAATTCGGTTAAAAATCTGTGAATAAATAGGTTATTAGGAAATAGTATGTGACAAAAATAAAAAGAAGAACAAGGAAGTGAAAAAAGAATCTACCATTATTTACATGTACAAAAAATGATGTCGATGACGTATAAAAATAGACGACTATACCAAACTGTTTTAAGTTTTACATGTTTCTTCTATATTTTCCGCCAACTTCATATAACGCATTTGTAATTTGACCTAAACTAGCTACTTGAACCGTATCCATTAACGCTGCAAATATATTTCCGTCCGCTTTAGCTACTTCTTGTAAATGATGTAAGGCTTTTTCAGCCTCTATTTGATGGTTCGCCTTAAATTGTTCCACATGTTCGATTTGGCTAATCTTTTCTTCTTTAGAAGCACGGGCTAATTCCATCGAATCTATCTCTTCTTCTGAAGGCGGAGACGGATTTACATACGTATTCACTCCAATGATCGGCAATGCACCAGAATGTTTTTTCGTTTCATAATATAATGACTCTTCTTGAATTTTCCCACGTTGGTACTGTCTTTCCATTGCACCAAGTACTCCATTACGCTCATTAATTCGTTCAAACTCTTGTAATACCGCCTCTTCTACCAAATCTGTTAGTTCTTCGACAATAAATGAACCTTGTAAGGAATTTTCATTTTTCGTTAAACCAAATTCACGATTAATAATTAATTGAATGGCTAATGCACGACGAACAGATTCCTCTGTCGGTGTTGTAATTGCTTCATCATAGGCATTGGTATGAAGGGAATTCGTGTTATCTTGTATCGCAATCAACGCTTGTAATGTCGTACGAATATCATTAAAGTCAATTTCTTGTGCATGCAAAGATCGGCCAGATGTTTGAATATGGTATTTTAATTTTTGACTTCGTTCATTTGCACCATATTTGTCGCGCATCGTAATGGCCCAAATTCTTCGAGCAACTCGGCCGATTACCGTATATTCAGGATCTAATCCATTAGAAAAGAAGAAAGATAAATTCGGGGCAAAATCGTCGATATGCATCCCACGACTTAAA
This sequence comes from Pseudogracilibacillus sp. ICA-222130, assembly GCF_037892545.1. NCBI lineage: Bacteria > Bacillati > Bacillota > Bacilli > Caryophanales > Bacillaceae > Pseudogracilibacillus > Pseudogracilibacillus sp. ICA-222130. The sequence goes on along the minus strand of NZ_JBBKBG010000004.1, from coordinate 75,512 downwards.
TAATACTCGACATACGTAAAGCCATTTGCCAATGTGAAAGCCAATTGTGTAATGGGATTCGCTCCAGCCTCTGCAATATGATAGCCTGAAATAGATACAGAATAATAATTTCGCACATTATGTTCAATAAAATATGCTTGAATATCTCCCATCATTTTTAAAGCAAACGCTGTAGAAAAGATGCATGTGTTTTGTCCTTGATCTTCTTTTAAAATATCTGCTTGAACGGTACCACGAACGACACTTAATGTTTGTCGTTTAATCGTGTCATATTCTTCTGTTGTTGGAGGACGATGATGCTTTTCTTCAAATTTTTCTACTTGTTGAGCAATTGCGGTATTAAAATACATCGCTAAAATAATTGGTGCTGGCCCGTTAATCGTCATGGAAACCGATGTCGTTGGGTCTGTTAAATCAAATCCTTTATACAGCTCCTTCATATTATCTAATGTACAAATGCTTACCCCACTCTCGCCAACTTTGCCATAAATATCAGGCTCATATGCTGGATCCTCTCCGTATAATGTAACAGAGTCAAATGCGGTGGATAATCTTTTTGCATCATTACCTTCTGATAAATAATGGAAACGACGATTCGTTCTAGCTGGTGTTCCTTCCCCAGCAAATTGTCGTGTCGGATCTTCTCCTTCCCGTTTTAACGGAAACACTCCCGCTGTATATGGAAAAGACCCCGGAACATTTTCCTTCATGAGCCAACGGATGCGATCTCCCCAATCTGTATAATGAGGAAATTTCACTTTCGGTATTTTCAGTCCAGACAAACTCGTGGTCGTTAAAGGAAGTTCAACGGTTTTATCACGTACTTTAAAAGTGTAGATATCTTTTTCGTATCTTTCTTGTAAATGTCCCCAACGCTCCAACATTTCCTCTGTCTCACGTTCCAATTCTTGCATCAATTTATCTTTATATGGTTCAAGCAATACGCTTATTTCATCTTCATGCACCATTTCCTTCGTACCTTCTAATTGATACAATTGTCGTGCAATATTACTCTGTTTCTCTACATGTTTATGATATTTACGCACCGTTTCACTAATCTCTCGCAAATAATGAATGTGGTCATTTGGAATAATCGTACGACGTTCTACTGTCGAATCATCTTGAAATGGAATTTCTTCTTCCCATCCGTAATGGTCATTCAAATGTTGAATTAAAGCAGCAAACAGCCGATTGACACCTGGATCATGAAATTGACTTGCGATCGTGCCGAAAATCGGAAACGTTGTTGGATCTTCATGAAAAAGTAAGCGACTACGTTCATATTGTTTGCGAACTTGAATAAGAGCATCTTCCGACCCTTTCTGCTCAAACTTATTTATCGCGATAAAATCCGCATAATCAATCATGTCGATTTTCTCTAATTGTGTCGGTGCTCCAAATTCTGCGGTCATCACATACATTGAAAAATCCGTTACCTCTGTAATTTCAGCATCTCCTTGCCCGATTCCGCTCGTCTCAATAATAATGAAATCATAATTAGATGCCTGTAAAATTTGCATCACATCTGTCGTTGCATTCGATATTTCTGTTCGAGAATCCCGTGTCGCTAAAGAACGCATAAACACACGATTCGAAAAAATAGCATTCATTCGAATACGGTCCCCTAATAGAGCGCCACCCGTTTTTCGTTTTGTCGGATCGATCGATACAATCGCTACCTTTTTATCGGGACATTCTTGCAAAAAACGTAAAATAAGTTCATCTGTTAAAGAACTTTTTCCCGCTCCACCTGTACCAGTAATTCCAAGAACAGGAATCTGTTTATTTACATGTTCTTTCACTTGATTCAACAATGTTTGTTTTTCTTCCGTTAAAATATCGCCTCTTTCTACATACGTAATAAGACGTGACATCGCTAATTGGTGGCCATTCTGAAGCCCTTTTAATGCTTCCTCTATATCGATCGGCAAAGGATAATCACTTAATTCCATCATTTTATTGATCATCCCTTGTAATCCCATCTTCCTACCGTCTTCTGGCGTAAAAATCCAATCTACCCCATAATCATGGAGTTCTTTTACTTCCCGTGGAATAATCGTCCCACCACCACCGCCAAATACTTTAATATGGCTAGCACCATATTCACGTAATAGATCAACGACATATTTAAAATATTCAATATGGCCACCTTGGTACGATGATAGAGCAATGGCATTTGCATCCTCTTGGATAGCGGCACTGACAACTTCTTTTACACTCCGATTATGCCCTAAATGAATGACTTCCGCTCCTGTATCTTGCAACATACGGCGTATTATATTAACGGAAACATCATGCCCATCAAACAAACTTGAAGCTGTTACAAAACGAACTGGATATTGAGGTACATATTTACCCATCCTTACCCCTCCTCGTATATAGTTGTCAGTCCAATCGTCTTTTGGAATAATACCAATTGCATCTGAATGTATTCATCGATTGTATATTGTTTTTGCAATGTCCACCGTCTAAATGCCCACATTTGTCCTTGCACAAAAATATTGTTTGCAATAAGAGTTGCTTCCTTTTCACTCACCTTGTCGTCGTAACATGTATAGATCGCTCGTGTTAATAATTCGACCATGGCACGTTCTTTTTGTAAAACGACCTCTTTTTTAGATATATGCAATGATTTTATTTCCTGATATAAAATAATTACTTCATCTTGCATTTCATCCACTAATCGATAATAAGAAGCAATCGTATCCATGATATTAGAAGAGGAAACATCCTTTAAATCTACTTTTTCATGCAAATGTTGATATACTCTTTCGTGAATGGATTGATAGACGAGAAAGAGAACATCTTCCTTCGTACGAATATATTCATATAATGTTCCAATACTGAAACCACATTTCTGTGCGATTTCTCTCGTTGTCGTCCGATGAAAGCCTTTTTCCTTAAAAAGTTGAATAGCACTTTTTATAATTTGATGACGTCTTTTCGTAATTAATGCTTCATCTTTGACTGAAGATACGACATTATCTTCCACGTCCATCCCTCCTTCAAACCATATATGTTATTTTGTTACGCTTCGCCCAATAACGAGACGTTGAATTTCATTTGTACCTTCGTAAATCTGTGTAATTTTTGCATCCCGCATATATCTTTCTACAGGATAATCTTTCGTATAACCGTATCCACCAAAAATTTGTACCGCTTCTACTGTATGACGCATTGCTGCATCTCCCGCAAATAACTTCGCCATTGCAGATGCTTCACTATATGGCAGTCCTTCACTTTCCAACCATGCAGCTTGATATGTTAATAATCGCGCAGCTTCAATATCTGTCGCCATATCTGCTAATTTAAACGAAATACCTTGATTATGTGCAATAGGCTTGCCGAATTGTTCTCTTTCTTTTGCATATGCGACAGATGCATCTAATGCTCCTTGCGCAATTCCCACTGCTTGGGCCGCGATCCCACTTCGTCCACCATCTAACGTGGTCATCGCAATTTTAAAACCATCTCCTTCAGCACCGAGTAAGTTTTCTTTCGGAATACGGCAATGTTCAAAAATTAATTCTGTCGTAGGAGATGAACGGATTCCTAACTTTTTCTCCTTTTTCCCAAAGGTGAATCCTTCCGTACCTTTTTCAACGATAAATGCAGAAATACCACGGTGTTTTGCATCTGCATCTGTCTTTGCAAATACGACATAAATATCGGCGACACCACCATTTGTAATCCATACTTTGCTACCATTTAAAACATAGTCATCTCCATCTTCTTTTGCCGTCATCGTCATTGAAGCAACATCACTTCCAGCCCCTGGTTCTGATAATGCATATGCTCCTATCGCAGACCCTTCTGCTAATCTACGTAAAAATGTTTGTTTTTGCTCCTCATTTCCATATGTAAATATTGGCCAACTTGCTAAAGAAACATGTGCAGACAAGGTTACTCCAACAGAAGCACATACTCTCGATAATTCTTCTACTGCGATGACATAACTAATATAATCAGACCCGATTCCACCATATTCTTCTGGCCACGGAATACCTGCTAAACCTAGTTCTGCCATTTTATCAAAAATTTCTCTATCAAATCTCTCTTCTTCATCTCGTTCTGCTGCTGTCGGTTCTACCTCTTTTAACGCAAAATCTCTCACCATTTTTTGTAACATTTTTTGTTCATCATTTAATTGAAAAAACATTTGTATTCCTCCTTCATTGTTTATCACTATATGTTTTCTACCACGTTTCAAATCTAGTCCTATTTCTTATATGTCCTCTTATTGCTAGGACTCATATTCTTTATCAATCTGTTTTTTCCAAAACAACCATCTCGTTCACAGCACGTTTGTCTGTCACTGTTTTATACAATTATAGACGTTTTGCGATAACGATTTTTTGAATTTCATTGGTACCTTCGTATATTTCGGTTACTTTTGCATCGCGAAAATATCGTTCAACTGGGTATTCCTTTGTATAACCATACCCACCAAGTATTTGTACAGCTTCTATCGTTACTTGACGAGCCGTTTGGGCTGCCATTAATTTTGCCATCGATACTTCCTTCACACACTCTTCCTCCGCTTCTATGAGGGAGGCTGCACGATATACGAGTAATCTAGTCGCCTCTACTGCTGTATGCATATCCGCTAACTTAAATGAAATGCCTTGATTATGTGCAATGGGCTTCCCAAACTGCGTTCGCTCTTTTGCATAAGTGCTTGCATATGTTAAAGCTCCTTCCGCAATACCTAACGCTTGTGCTGCAATCCCAATCCGTCCGATATTTAAATTTGCCATCGCAATTTTAAAGCCGTCTCCTTCATTTCCTAATCGATTCGCTTCCTTCACCCTACACTGATCAAAGGTTAATGTGACTGTACTCGTACCATATAAACCCATTTTCTTTTCTGACTTACCAATAATGAGTCCATCTGTATTTCTTTCGACGATAAAAGCTGTAAGCGACTTAGAGGACTTTTCTGCACTCGTCCTCGTAAACACAATGAATGTATCCGCTTCCAAACCGTTCGTTATAAAAACTTTTGAACCATTTAGGACGTATGTATCGCCTTCCTTTTTGGCACTAGTTTTCACATTCATTGCGTCTGATCCTGCGCTTGGTTCTGTAAGTGCAAAAGCACCAAGGTATTGTCCAGTCGCTAATTTAGGCACATATTTATGCTTCTGTTCTTCTGTACCGAAATAAATAATCGGGTTGGTTCCAACGGATGTGTGAACCGATAAAATAACTCCGACCGCGGCACTAATTTTTGAAATTTCGTGGATAGCAATAATGTAACTTATAAAGTCCATATTGCTTCCACCATATTTCTCGTCAATTGGAATACCCAGTAGTCCGAGTTTCCCCATCTTTTTTATTACATCATATGGAAACTCACCATTTTCCATAGAGGTAATATAAGGTGTAATCTCTTTTTCCGCAAATTCTCTTACCATCTTTTGCATCATTTGCTGTTCACTCGTCAACAGGATATTCATTCTAACACCCTCGCTTTCTTTCAAAATGAGTTAGTTATGATTCATACGTATAAAACCCCTTTCCACTCTTCTTTCCATACCAACCAGCTTGCACATATTGGCGTAATAATGGACATGGACGATATTTACTATCTCCAAATCCTTCATATAACACTTCCATAATATATAAGCATGTATCTAGACCGATAAAATCTGCTAATGTCAATGGACCCATCGGATGATTCATTCCTAATTTCATTACCGTGTCGACATCTTCTATCGTCGCTACCCCTTCGTATACAGTATAAATCGCTTCATTTATCATTGGCATTAAAATTCGATTGGAAATAAATCCTGGAAAATCCTTAGACGTAACGGCAGTTTTATACAATGTTTTTGTTACAGATACAATCGTTTCATATGTAATATCATCTGTTTGTAAACCACGTATTACTTCTACTAGTTCCATTTTTGGAACAGGATTCATAAAATGCATCCCAATAACTTTCTCAGGTCGTTTTGTCACAGAAGCAATTTCTGTAATAGATAAAGAAGATGTGTTCGTTGCTAAAATGGTGTATGGAGACGTAATTTCATCTAGTTGTTTAAAAATCTCCTTTTTAACGTCCATGTTTTCTACCACTGCTTCTACTACTAAATCCGCAACTTTTGCATCTTCTATTTGGGAAGTGAATTGCATTCTTTTTAATATTGCATTCTTTTCTTCCTCCGTTATACGTTCTTTCTCCACAGACCTATATAAACGTCGTTCGATGGAGTTTCTTGCACGCTCTAATATCGCTCCATCTGTATCGTGCACATAGACGTCATAGTCCGATTGAGCAAATACTTGAGCAATACCAGAACCCATTTGCCCAGCTCCAATTACAAATACTATTTGTTTTCCCATCCCTATCACTCCACTTATTTTCTAAACATAGTCCTACATCTATTATAGTAAACGATTTCATTTTTGTCGAACGACCGCTCAATCAAATTTTATTCGTTAAAAGAAGGATATATGTCTCCCATGTAATGGTTGAAGCAATATATCCTTCTCGTTTATTCTATGCTGTTTGTTCCTCTTTTACATCTGCAAATACAGACAATGCTAAAATTTCTGCCACATCCATTGTACTAATATCTTGGTCCACATCTTTCGCTTTCGTTCCGTCGCTTAACATCGTTAAACAGAATGGACATGCACTGGAAATGATCGATGGCTCTACTTCTAATGCTTGCTCTGTACGAGCAACGTTCACACGGTTCCCTGTCGTCTCCTCTGTCCACATGAGACCTCCACCTGCTCCACAACACATTCCATTTTCACGTGTCCGAACCATTTCGACTAATTCTAGCCCTGGGATAGACGTTAAAATTTCACGTGGCGGATCATATACGCCATTGTAACGTCCTAAATAACATGAATCATGGTATGTTAGACGTTGTTCAATACGGCCTTTCGGTTGTAACTTTCCTTCCCGTACTAAATCAAATAATAATTGTGTATGGTGGTACACTTCTGCTTCAAATCCTAAATCAGGATATTCATTTTTGAAAATATTGTACGCGTGAGGATCAATCGTTACAATCTTCGTAACACCATTTTTCGTAAATTCTTTGATGTTTTTCTCAGCAATTTCTTGGAATAAAAATTCGTTTCCAATTCGTCTTGCCGTATCCCCTGAATTCGCTTCTTTATTTCCTAAAATAGCAAAACTTACTCCTGCTTCATTCATTAATTTAGCAAAATCAAGTGCGATTTTTTGACTTCGGCTATCATATGCCCCCATCGAGCTGACCCAAAATAAATATTCAAATTCTTTGTCTTCTTTTTTCAACTCTTTAATCGTTGGAATTGATACATCCTCATCCAACTCACGCCATTTAATACGATCTTTCTTCGATAATCCCCAAGGGTTTCCTTGACGTTCAATATTCATCACGGCACGCTGTGCTTCCGGGTCAATTTTCCCTTCTGTCATCACTAAGTAACGACGCATATCCATGATGGTTCCAACATGTTCGTTCATAACAGGACAAGCATCTTCACAGTTACGACAAGTGGTACATGCAAAAATCTCTTCTTCTGTAATGACGTCCCCTATCATACTAACAGCATTCATCTCTTCGATTGCTGCATCCCGTTCCATTCTCGCAAACTTGTTCGGTCCTTGGTCCCCAAATGCAAAAGAAGGAACCCAAGGTGATTTCCCCGTTACAGCTGCTCCTTTGTCATTTAAATGGTCCCGTAATTTAATCATAATATCCATTGGGGACAACATTTTCCCTGTCGTTGCTGCTGGACATACACTTGTACAGCGTCCACATTCTACACAAGCGTAGAAGTCTAACATTTGATATTGTTCAAAATCTTCTACTTTTCCAACCCCAAATGCAAACTCTTCTTCTTCCATTTCTTCATCCAGATCAAATGAAATAGTTTTTAATTTTCCAGGCACACGTTTACTTAAGAAAACATTTATTGGTGCCGCAATTAAGTGTGCGTGTTTAGATTGTGGAATATAAACTAAAAACGCTAAAATCGTTATAGTATGAATCCACCAAGCAATAAAGAATAATACCATCGCCGCATTCGGTGTTAAGAAACCAAATACAAACGCAATTGAACTTGCCACTGGTTCAGCCCATGTCGCTGGCTTCCCTTCCCAAATCTGAAGCATTCCGTTCCCGAATAATACTGAAATCATTAACGTTCCGATAAAAATTAAGACAAGACCTGCATACCAACCTCTTTTTAAACGGACAAGTTTTTCAATATAACGGCGATAAAATGCCCATGCAACTGCAAATAAGATAGCTAATGTAACGAACTCTTGGAAAAACGTAAACGCTGGATATAATGGTCCAAAAGGTAAATGTTTTCCTGGTGCGAGTCCTTTAATAAACATATCAATTGCACCGAATTGGACGAGAATGAACCCGTAGAACATTAAGACGTGAATCGTTCCAGATTTCTTATCCTTTAATAGTTTCGACTGCCCAAACACTATCGTCCATACATCTTGAAGTCGCTCTTTTACTTTTCCATCAAATTCCGACTTCTTTCCAAGTTTCATATAAGCTAATCGCGTTGACACGGCTTTTAAAAATAAATATAACCCATATAAAACGACGACGATAAACGCGATTAAATTAATCGTTAAAAATGTACTCATCGCTCTCCTCCTACCCTTCCATATAATGACAACGTTTTCAATATTATTCGAAAAAAATGACATACTGTTTAAAATACAGTAGCTTTGTTTATGTATACTATCATAAAACATGAATGACTATTCAGTCAATGATTTTCTATACTTTTTGTAAAAAAGTAGCCGTATCCCAAGTTTTATGTTGAAATACGGCGAAATTTTCTTACATTTTTTCCGGTGCGTGAATACCTAGAATAGTTAATGCATTTACTAAAACAATACGAACGGCTTGCATTAATGCAATTCTTGCATTCGTAAGTGTTTTGTCATCTTCATTGATTACCTTTTCCGCATTGTAGAAACTGTGTAAATAAGCTGCTAAGTCGTACACATATTGTGTCACACGATATGGAGCTTCACGCAATGCTGCATCTGCAATCGCTTGTGGGAATGCTGCTAAATGTTTCAATAAATCTGTTTCTTTCACAGATGTTAATAAAGACATATTTGCATGCTTACCATCCATATCAAAGCCTTTTTCTTCCGCTGTTTTTAACATGGTACAAATTCTCGCATGTGCATATTGTACGTAAAAGACTGGGTTTTCATTTGATTGTGATTTCGCTAAGTCAATATCAAAATCTAATTGTGAATCATTTGAACGCATCGTAAAGAAATAACGAACAGCATCTACCCCAACCTCATCCATTAATTCACGTAATGCAACAGCTTTTCCTGTACGTTTACTCATACGAACAATTTCTCCAGATTCCAGTACGTTCACCATTTGAATAATACTTACGCTTAATTTTTCCTTATCATATCCTAATGCTTGTATTGCCGCACTCATTCTAGGGATATATCCATGGTGGTCTGCACCCCACACATTAATAATTTTATCGTATCCACGCTCTAATTTATCTTTATGGTATGCAATATCTGGTGTTAAGTACGTATAAGAGCCATCTTGCTTAATAAGTACACGGTCTTTGTCATCGCCAAATGCTGTAGATTTAAACCATGTCGCGCCATCCTCTTCATAAACGTATCCATTATCTTTTAATGTTTGTAATGCTTGCTGGACTTTTCCTTCTTCATATAACGACATTTCCGAAAACCAGCGATCGAAATGAACGCCAAATTCATCTAAATCAGCCTTAATTTTGTTTAATTCATAAGCAAGTCCATAATCTCGGAAAAATTTCATTCTTTCTTCTTCCGCCGTCTCTTTCCACTTCGTTCCATCTTCTTTAGCAAGTTTTTCTGCCATGTCAATAATATCTTGCCCATGATAACCATCTTTTGGCATCGGTTTTTCTTCCCCTAAAGCTTGGAAATAACGTGCTTCAATAGAACTTGCTAACATATCGATTTGGTTTCCTGCATCATTAATATAATATTCACGGTCTACATCAAAACCTGCAGCAGCAAATACATTACATAATACATCCCCAAAAGCCGCCCCACGAGCATGACCTAAATGTAAGTCCCCTGTCGGGTTTACAGAAACAAATTCAACTTGCACATGTTTGTTCTCCCCGACATTTGAACGACCATATGCATCTTTTTGTTCCAAAATTGTTGGAACGATGTCACCTAAGAAATCTTCTGCCATGAAAAAGTTAATAAAGCCTGGTCCTGCAATCTCTGTGTTTTGTACATTTGCTTTTTCTTTGTCAAATTTCGCTACGATGTCTTCTGCAATTTGTCGTGGTGCTTTCCTAGCTACACGTGCTAATTGCATCGCAATATTCGTCGCGAAATCTCCGTGTGCTTCCTCTTTCGGTTTTTCCAATACGATAGCTGGGATTTCCTCTTCTTGTGCTAATCCCGCTTCTAAAACGGCTTGCTTAATGCTTTCTTTTAACGTCGCCTCTATTTCTGATAAAACAGTCATTCTTTTTCTCCTCCATATATAAGCGTTAAATGGTGTCGTCTTTTCTGCTCTCCATTAATGATCATGTCATACTGTATGATTACTTTTCCTTTACGTCCTTGTTCCATTCGATTGTATTGCAACTTTTTTGTATCTATTTCTAAATGCAATGTGCCGTATGGATGACGATAAATACTTTCTGTCCGTTGCCCGAGTATAAACTTCTGGTTCATCGTTAATTGCCCCGAACGTTTCAATGTCATCTTCCCATCTTGTAGCGTTATAAAATTACGAACTTCTCCAAGCTCCGTCTCCTCAGAAAATGTGATTACTTCACGATTCTTTGCACCGACATATTGACCTACTTGCTTGATGATGTTCATTTCTTTATCGCCATTTTCTTCGATGACCGTACGTAATTGTATAGGTACCTCTAATTTATTTAGCTCCATAATAACTCCTTACATCTGGATAATGTTTATAGGTTCTTTACGAATTGCTTATATGCGCCCAAAATTGGTTTCGTCTCTTTTATGCAAATACATATGATAAAACATCATCCAAAATATGCTACATCTATTATAACGATAATTATTTTGATTTACCATTCGTACACAATGAATTTATTCCATCATAAAAAAATTGTTTAAATCATGCGCATCCAACCAATAATAATGATATTACATCTAATGATTATGAGGGTTGCAACATGAGATGGGTTAAAAAAATATGCCTCGGAATAGCGGTTATATTGGTCCTTATGTGTCTTTCGTTCGGTAGTATCTTGTTTTTTGCCTATAAACAAGGTCCACCACCAATAATGGCAAAAACGGAAACGATTTTATATGATCGATATGACCAATCCATTTTTCAAAACAAAACGAAAACAACTCCATTAAAACTTGAAGATATTTCATCCGATTTCACGGATGCCCTTCTAGTAACAGAGGACAAAGACTTTTATAAGCATGTCGGCTTCGATTTTAAACGCATGCTAAAAGCCGTCATGAACAATATTCAAGCAGGGGCCTTAAAAGAAGGAGCGAGCACGATTACACAACAACTCGCTAAAAACTTATATTTATCCAATGAAAAAACGTTTGAACGTAAATTGAAAGAAGCCTTTTATACGATTCGTCTTGAAATGTTTTACGATAAAGAAACGATTTTAGCAACCTATATGCAATCGATTTATTTTGGACATGGAATTTACGGAATTGAAGATGCAAGTCACTATTTTTTTCAAAAGGACCCGAAGGACTTAACATTAGCTGAAAGTGCCATGCTTGCCGGTATTCCAAAAGGACCGACTTATTATTCCCCCCTAAATGACGAAACACGTGCAACAGAAAGACAACATTTTATTTTAAGTAAATTACGAGAGGGAAAAGTCATTCAAGAAGCCGACTATGTGATGGCGAAACAAGCGACACTTACTTTTGAACGAGCAGAAAACGATCTTTCTTCTGCACGCACGTATTTTACAGATTACACATTAAAAGAAGCAGCCGACATTTTACATATGTCTGAACAACAACTTTTACAACAAGGACTGCATATTTATACGACCTTTGACCCTTCCATTCAGGACCATGCAGAACAAGCTGTACATACCTATATGACCGATAGTGAGCTGCAAATAGGAACGGTTACAATGGACGTACAAACCGGAGCAATTCGTAGTATGATCGGTGGAAAGGATTATGCTGAAAGTTCTTTCAATCGCACCATCCATGCGAATCGAATGGTCGGATCGACATTTAAACCATTTTTATATTATGCAGCATTAGAACATCATTTTACACCTTCATCCGTATTAGTTAGCAAACCGACAGCCTTTACTACTTCTGAGGATACATTATATGAGCCTGGTAATTTCAATGACTATTATGCAAATGGCCCAATTACATTAATGACGGCTCTCGCATTGTCAGATAATATTTATGCGGTAAAAACAAATGTATTATTATCGGCTAACACTGTAATTGAGACGACGAAAAAATTTGGCATCACTGCACCATTACCGAACGTTCCTTCATTAGCACTTGGGACAGCTTCGATTTCCTTGCTTGAGATGACAAATGGATATCGTACGATTGCAAATAGCGGAAAGTTTGCACAAAGTTATACCATCGAAAAAATTACTCGACCAGATGGCAAAGTACTTTATGAACATGCTAGTGAAGAAGAGCAAGTGTTAGATGAAAGAAAAAATTATATTTTAATCGATTTAATGAAAGGCATGTTTGATGAGCGCTTAAATGATTATATGACCGTTACCGGCGCCTCCATTTCACCAATGTTAACGAGAGAATATGCAGGAAAATCAGGTACAACGGATGCCGATAGTTGGATGATTGGCTTTTCACCGACACTCGTTACGGGTGTTTGGACGGGATATGACCAAAATACGACGATACAAGTAAACGAGGAAAAACTAATTGCCAAAAAAGTATGGGCAGAAACGATGGAACGAGCCCATGAAACAGTGGAAGAAGAAGCCTTCCAAAAACCAGATGGACTCGTTGAAAAAGTAATCGACCCGAAAACAGGCTTACTAGCAACAGAACAGTGTGAAGTAAGACGAACAGCTTATTTTGAAAAAGGAACTGAACCGACCACGTATTGCTCGGATGAACAAACCAATGTAAATATACCGTTTTGGCAACTCTTTTTGCATTCTTCGACATAATTAAAGAAACCGACCCTGGATGGAGGTCGGTTTCTTTATTGTCCTAGCAATACATGAGTAGCCCATGTACATTCTATATTACAAACTATATACGTAAAGTACAAGAGTTAACTATTAAGTTAAATTTTTGTCACAAACTGTTCAAAATTCGAGTGCTGTTTTTAATTCATCTGATGAAAATTCCCACATATTTTCATCAAAATCTTTTAAGAAATCACATAATAAACGACGAGATTTCTCATCCATATGATCGACGATTACTTTATGTTTTAATGACTTCTCCATATGGATCACATGTTCAGGTAAAGACTTATAGGCACGTTTATTCGGCTTATCGACTCGTAACTCACTTGCCGTCACACCTGCATAATAAGGTCCATCTTCCCCACGTTCTACTGTCACCCAAACAATCCAATATAATAATCCGTCAGGTACTTCCGAACGGTCATTAAAATATTTTACGCGACGTTCTATTTCGCTTCTGGCATGCATTGCATCCATATCCACATATGCTTTATTTTCATTCGGGTCCACAATGATGGAGGACATATTCTCTAATGAAATAGAGCCAATACCATATCCACCATGACCGTCTGTAGAGTCATCTTTTATAATTGTAAATTGTTGTGTCGTTTTTTTCTTTTTATCCATTAAAGATAAGCTCCCCTTTCCATATCACCATTTACCGTCATTGTATCATATTATGTGAAGAACGAACGTGTAGTAGCTTTAAAATTTCTTCTCGTAACGATGTATCTTCTATCGCTGCAATTTTTTCACTTGGATAATATAATTTATGATCTTCCCTTGTTTTACCAGTAATTGCTTCTACAATAACAGAGTGTGTCGAAAGTTCTTTCTCTTCTCCAGAAGATGTTTGTAAATAAATCGGTACACGGTCTTTTCCTTTTCGATATACATCATAAGGTAAATCTTTGGAAGAATCGATGGTTAAATAGTAAGTCGAATCAATATTTGCTCGTTGGAAAAGTGCTTGTAATTTATCTAATTTATTTTTTTCTCTCTCTGGGTCATATTCAATATACTTAAATAAACGACGATTCACAAAACGATCACATAAGTCGGATAAAATCGGGTCTGTTTCATATTGCCAACGTTGAAAGTAATAGTTCACGACAGATTCGTCTAACTGTAAGTAACTATCGATATCCACATCTCCTTTAAATAACGGCAATAATAATGTCGGCTCAATTTGAAATGCATAACCAGCCTTGTATAAATGTTTTACTCGTTTAAAAATTTTCGTTAAAATTACTTCTGCACTTCTCGTTACAGGATGAAAATATACTTGCCAGTACATTTGGTAGCGTGACATAATATAGTCTTCTACCGCATGCATTCCCGTTACTTTCACGACGACTTGATCCTCTGTTGGACGCATGACACGCAATATTCTTTCCATATCGAAATGACCATAACTCACACCAGTATAATAGGCATCTCTTAATAAATAATCCATGCGGTCTGCATCAATTTGGCTCGAAATCATACTAACGACTAGTTTATCTTTATACGTTTTTTGAATGACACTCGCTACTTTTTCTGGAAATGTTTCGTCTACTCTTTTCAACACTTCATTAACTTCCGTATCTCCTAAAATAATATTTCGTGTAAATTGTTCATGATCTAGGCCAAATACTTTTTCAAAAGAATGTGAAAAAGGACCGTGTCCCAAATCATGTAACAATGCGGCACAAAGCGCTGTTAATCTTTCCTCTGGATGCCACCCTTCATCTTGATGGAAATTTTTAATCATTCGGCGAACAATTTCATATACACCGAGCGAATGGTTAAAACGACTATGCTCTGCACCATGGAACGTAACATATGTCGTTCCTAATTGTTTAATTCTACGTAATCGTTGAAACTCTTTTGTAGCGATTAAATCCCATATAACTTGGTCACGTACATGAACATATCGATGTACAGGGTCTTTAAATACTTTTACTTCGTCTAATTGTTTCTCTTTGTATTCCATACTTATCACCCGTTTCTTTCCATCCCATTTCATTCTATTATATAATACTTTTAGGTTAGTTAAAACTTAGTTTGAAAGAAGGATCATTTTTATGCATAAATTAGCTTTATTATTAAGCCACGAAAAAGTGAGGTTGATCGACCACTCCAAAGAAACGACCATTTTTAATAGAGATAATACACCTCTTTCAGATTTTGCGGTGGATGATGCGATTGCAACGATGGTCGGACAACATACGGTACATCCAACCGTCCGATTTTGGGTCCATCCAAATGTTGTCGTTCTCGGCATTATCGATGGGAAATTACCACATTTAGAAGATGGGTTACAATTTTTGCAAGAAAAACATTTCCATGCGGTTATTCGGAATTCTGGTGGGCTTGCAGTATTATTAAATCGCGGTGTACTAAATATGTCGATCATTATCCCAGGCAATCAAGAAGTATCGATTAATGATGGGTATGATATGATGTTTGAGCTCGTACAACTACTTTTTGCCCCTTATACAGATGAAATTAAAGCTTACGAGATTGTCGGATCTTATTGCCCGGGTGATTATGATTTAAGTATCCGTGGTAAAAAGTTCGCCGGCATTTCACAACGACGCGTCCGAAATGGGATTGCGGTTCAAATATATATGGATATTGAGGGCTCTAGTTATGAACGTGCGTCGATTGTAAGAGAGTTTTATCGCCGAAGTAAAAAAGATACGAAAACGAAGATGGCTTACCCAGAAGTGAACCCTCATGTTATGAGTTCCATCAACGAACTGCTCGACCAACAGTTTACGGTGCAAGAAGTAATAGAGGACATTCGCTCTATTTTAGAGGAAAAAGGCGTTCAATTGGAAGAAAGTAACTTAATCGAAGAGGAAGAAGCGATTTTCCAAAAACGATACGAACAAATGTTAAAACGGAATGAAGCCATTCGTTCATACAATCCATCGTAATGTTGTGTTAACGTGAATATGTCACTTCGGAAATGTACTCCGCTTTCCGCGTGCGGCTGCTAAGCCAAGATCAGGCTTTGCCTTCCCTTGTCTTATCTAGGCCTTCTTTCACGCAGGAGTCTACGTGCATTTTTACACCAACACCATCTATTGTTGAGCCGTACACTAGTGATAAAATAAAAAGAAGTGGAGTGACAAGTATTCGTCTCTCCACTTCTTTTCCATCATTAGTCAGCTTGTGCCGCTGTTATTAATGCTAGTTTATACACATCTTCTTCACTACATCCTCTTGATAAATCATTTACTGGTTTATTTAATCCTTGCAAAATTGGTCCTACTGCTTCAAAACCACCTAGACGCTCAGTTAATTTATATCCAATATTTCCAGCCTCTAGACTTGGAAATACAAATACCGTTGCGTCCCCCTGAATCTCGGAATCTGGAGCTTTTTTCTTTGCTACCGTTGGGACGAATGCTGCATCAAATTGGAATTCTCCATCAACAATTAAGTTTGCATCTTTTTCTTTTGCGATACTTACCGCTTCAATTACACGTTCTGTCTCTTCGGATGTTGCGGAACCTTTTGTGGAGAAACTTAACATCGCTACTCTTGGTTCAATATCAAACAATTTTGCAGTACGTGCACTTTCTACCGCGATTTCTGCTAAATCGGCGCTAGTCGGTGCAATATTGATTGCACAATCGGCAAATACATATTTCTCCTCTTCTCGTACCATAATGAATACACCGGATGTTTTACTAATGCCTTCTTTTGTTTTAATGATTTGTAATGCTGGACGTACCGTATCACCTGTTGAATGAGCGGCTCCACTTACTAGCCCGTCCGCTTTATTCATATGCACAAGCATCGTACCAAAATAATTCGCATCTTTCAAAATTTTCTTCGCGTCTTCTTGCGTTGCCTTTCCGTTTCTTCTTTCTACAAAAGCGTCAACCATCTCATCGAATGCGTCATAATTGTCTGGGTCTAAAATAGTCGTGCCTGTTACATCTGCTTGTAACTTGTCAGCAGCAGCTTTAATTGCTGCTTCATTTCCAATTAAAATAGGCTGAACTAATTCATCTTGTGCTAATCTTGATGCCGCAACTAGTATTCTTTCATCTGTTGCTTCTGGAAATACTACCTTTTTTTGTTCACCATGACGTAAATTCCCTTTTAACACTTCAAACAAATCACTCATCGCATGCATTCTCCTCTTCTCTCATTTTCGATAGTCCGATAACTTTATTATATACAATTTAAAACATTTGTGAAGTTATTTTTATACCTTTTACGAGATTTCATCACATGTTTTTCTTTTTATACGCATATAATGACATAAAAAAGAGAGGGGGACAGAAGTTGTATCATCCACTAATTAAAATGGACATCTTCCAATCACTCTCTCTTTGTTGTGCGATCATATTTATTTTGATTAGCTTTTTTAAAACAATGTTGTTAACGATCATACTTGCTGCTTTCTTTATTCTTTGCAATCTCATTCTGGATGCGTTTTTATTATATAAAATGGCTCGATCTTATGAAAGTGTTCTACAATTATGCAGAACCATATCCATTTTATGCATATTTATTTTATTATTTCTATATTAAAATAATTTCGAAACGGCTATTCCGAAACAGATCCATCCGATTAAAAATATAACTCCACCGATTGGTGTAATCATCGCTAAAGATTTAATTCCTGTCGGTGCATACACATATAAACTTCCTGAGAATAATAATGTACCAATAACAAATAACCATCCTGCCGCTACTAATGAGCCAGTCTGTTCTTTTAACAATAAGATACTAACGGCTAATAATGCTCCCGTATGGAACATTTGGTACTTTACTGCTTTTTCCCAAGCATCTAACGCTTTTTCAGAAATTTTCCCTTCTAATCCATGTGCGCCAAACGCTCCTAATGCAACTGCTAAAAATCCATAAATCGCACTAATGACAAAAAATACTTTCATTCTCTCATCCTACCCTTTCCTTTTCTATTGATTTGCTTATTAAAAGTCAAAAATCGATGTGCCATCATCTTGATGGTCTATTGTTTGATGTTCTACCTGTTCTGGTGTAACGATCTTTTTCGTTTCTATTTGATTAGGAACACCCATCGATTGTGTAGACATTTTGGTCATAGATGTTTCTTCAATGATTAATTCCGCTAATACATGTACTTTTTGTATTTGCTGTCTCATAACCTCTTCATTCGACGTTTGTTTCGCTAATTGTAGTGCTTGGTCCATCTTATGAAGCAATGTCTTTTTTGAAATCATGTATTACCCTCCACTTCTTATCTTAGTATATCATGGACATTTATCCCTGTTGCATAAAAAAATGAACAACTTAGTAACAATATACACTTTACTAAATTGTTCATCGAATCATTACTTTATAAATAATTTTCTGTCTACGTTTGCTAATACTTCCACCCCTGTTTCTGTCACACGAAATGTTTCACTTATTTCCATACCGATATGATCGTACCATAACCCTGGAATCATATGAAATACCATATTTGGTTGTAACACTGTTTTATCTCCCGGTCTTAAACTAGCCGTATGCTCGCCCCAATCTGGCGGATAGTTTAATCCTGTCGCATATCCAATCCGCGATTCTTTCTCATAGCCACGTTTTTGAATGGATGTTCGCCACGCAAGTTCCACCTCTTCACATGTTACACCCGGCTTAATAATAGATAAAGCCGCTTCCATTCCTTCTACTGCTACATCTGCCAACTCTTTTAATTGATCTGTCGGCTCACCAATGACCATCGTCCTTGCAAGCGGAGAATGGTATCGTTTATGACAACCAGCAAGTTCTAAAATGACTGGATCTCCTTCTTTGTACACTTCATCTGTCCAAGTCAAATGGCAGGCAGATGTTTTTTCACCAGTCGGTAACAACGGAACAATCGCAGTATAATCTCCCCCATATGCTTCTGTGCCAGAAATTTGTTTATGATAAATTTCTGCTACGACATCACATTGTCTCACACCGGCATGTATTTGTTCTATTGCATGTTCCATCGTCATCGTTACGATGTTTGCAGCTCGCTTTATTAATTGTATCTCTTCATCCGATTTTACAATGCGAATCCAGTTGACTAAACTCGTTCCATCGACAAAACTAGCATTGGGCAACTTTTTCGTTAATTGAATATAGTTTTTCGCTGTAAAATAATATGCATCAAATTCAGCAGCAATCGTCTTAGTATCCTGATTCATCTCTTCTAACAAATCGGCAACAAAGTCCATCGGATGGCGATCCGTTGCTTGCACATAATGATCTGGATAGGAAAGGATGTTTTCATCTTTTAACCATGTCGTAAATTGTGCAGCAGTTGCATCAATGCCGCGACCAACCCATATCGGTTCATCATGGTCCAATGTAACGATAATTAATTGATGCACATAAAACGACCATGCATCAAATCCTGTTACATAATTCATGTTTGCTGGGTCTGTTAACAACAATACATCAATCCCACGAGACTGCATACTTTCCTTTGTTTTTTGTATCCTTTTTTCATACTCAGCCTTTGAAAACAACATATTATTTCACCCTCATTCTGTCCTATTTTGCGTAAAGAAAACCGAACAATACGATAATTGTATTTCTTCATTACCATCATTGTTCGGTATCTTTATTTACTTTATTTTATTTGTGTTTCGTCACATGAATAGAAAATGAACTGGAAAACTTATTCCCCTAATTCCGCTTCTGCCTCTTCAATTTCTTTTTCTAATGTTTCGATAATCTCCTTCGCTGCGTCACTTTCGTTTTTGTATAGTTCACGAGCTTCTAAAGATAGCTCTTTAAACACTTCGCGCTCTTCTGCAGTCAATTCAATAATTTCTACATCTTCTTCTTTTGCTTTCTCCATTGCTTTTTTCTGTTCTTCATCTTGCATGTCAAACGACCATTCATTTACTTCCTCTACTACTTCACGAATTAATTCTTGATGTTCTTCTGATAATCCCTCGAAGAAATCTTGGTTTGCTGCAGTTACTGTCGTATAAATATGGTGTTTAGAATCCATTAAATAATCTTGTACTTCTAGGAAGTTACTATTTACGATATAAAATAATGGGTTTTCTTGTGCATCGATCCCTTTCGTTTGTAGCATCGTATAAATTTCACCTGAATCTGTCGGTGTTGGGTTGGCACCCATTAATTCATACGACTTAATAATTAAACTCGTCGGCATCGTTCTAATTTTTAAACCTTTCATATCGTCCTCTGTCGTTACTTCTTTGTTTGCTGTCCAATACATAAATCCTTCTAACCAGAATTTAAAAGGTGTTAAACCTTTTTCCTCGTATTTTTCAGCAAGTGGACCATATAATGCTTCACTTTCGTTTAAAACCTTTTTATTTACTTCTAAATTATCTGAGAATAAAAACGGAATGGCCATAATTTGTGACTCAGTAATAACATCTCCAGAGAAACCTGGTGATGTAATGGCCATTTCAATTGCTCCTGTTTGTAATGACTGCAATACGTCCATATTCGATCCTAATTGACCTGCAGTATATACATCTACTGTTATATCTCCACCAGATTTTTCCTCAATAATCTCTTTAAATTTATTGGCATATAAATCTTGTACGTCTCCTTGCCCTTCTTCATGTGCGAAACGCAAGTTGATCGTATCCCCATCACCACCAGCATTTCCACCACCATTATTACCGCCTGCATTATTATTACCTCCACCACAAGCTGCCAAAAACATCGTCAACATTAACATCCCTACAAATACAATAAAACCTTTTTTGTTGAACAAAGCATTGCCTCCTTTAATTTTTCTATTTATGTTCATTAAAAATTGCTAGCTAAAATGGAACGATGACACCCCCTCAAATATAATTCCATTTTAACCGCCTTTCGAACTACCAAAAATTGTTTGATAAACCATAATAATATCTGGAAATAAAATGAGTAAAAAGTTAATCGCAACGAATATAATAATATACGGAGCAATTCCCCGAACAACCTCTAAATAAGGCCGGTTGAAAACGGCACTCGCCGTAAAAATGTTCACACCAAATGGTGGGGTAACTGTTCCTAAAGTTGCCTGCATCGTAATTAAAATACCGATCGCAACTGGATGAATATCAGCTGCTACTGCAATTGGGAAGAAAATCGGTGTTAAAATTGCAATGGCAACGAGTGAGTCCACAAACATACATGAGACTAAGAAAAATAACGACATAATAAGTAAAATTTGAAACTGTGATGGATCTGTACCTAATACCGCTTCTGTTAATTGTTGTGGAATTCTTAAATAAGAAATAATCCATGAGAATGCCCCACCAGCTGCAAGTAAAATAAATACGATACTCGTCACAGCTCCAGTTGAAATAGCAATACGATATACATCAGCAATATTGATGGATCTGAAAATAACGAGCTCTAGTAATAACGCATATAATACCGAGAATGCCGCAGCTTCTGTCGGACTAAACATTCCGGAGTATATCCCACCAAGAATAAGTACTGGGAATCCTAATGTTAAAAACGACTTTCTGAAAGAGCGCCAACGTTGGCCCCATGTCGCCTTTGGTTCTACTGGAATATCTTTTTTGATCGCGATAAAATACTCCCAAATTGCAAATCCTAAGAAAACCATTAAACCGGGGATAATTCCTGCCACAAACAAATCACCAACCGATGTTCCTGTTAACATACCATAGTAAATCATCACGATACTAGGTGGAATTAAGATGGCAATTCCTGCCGAGTTAATAATTAACCCCATAATATGTGAATCTTTATACCCGTACTGTAATGCACGTTCACGCATCGGTCGTCCGATTGCTGCAATCGTTGCTTGAGATGAACCGGAAACCGAACCAAAAAATGTACTCGTCGCCGCAGCAACAATTCCAGTTCCACCACGAATATGACCAATTAAATCATTAATAAAATCTAGTAATCTCGTTGCAGTTCTCCCTTCGACAATAATATCTGCAGCAAAAATAAACATTGGAATGGCTAGCAATACATAAGACTCTACATTACTCGTCATCTGTTGAATGAACATCACTAAGTTTAAGTCTCCAGCCATAAAAAACATCATGAGTAAAGCAGATACAATTAAAACTACCATAATGGGAAAGTTTAAAAATAACATGATGAACAACAATGCTATAATTCCCCACAACATACAATCACCTCTCTTCTGTTATTTCAAGTTCGTGCATAAAATTACTATCCTTTTGTTTTATACCGATAAATAAATCTACACAATAGCGTAGCCCAGATAAAAAGAATCCTAACGGAACGACAAACATTGTGACAGATAACGGTATCCGTAGAATAGTAGAAACTTGACCTAACTTTTGTAAGTGTTGTACGTATTCTAGCCCTAAATATGCACAATATAGTAAGACGATTGCCGAAATAAAATGAACACCCATTCCAACAATCCTTTGCATTTTAAATGGCATTAAATCAAAAAATCCGGACATTTCGATATGCATTTTTTTCCTTGCTGCAAATCCGAGTCCCATAAACGTTAAGACGATTACCCCCATTTTTCCAACCTCTTCTGTAAATGCCCAACTTTTATTAAAAAAATATCGACTTAACGCATTCCCAACTAACATTAAACTCATCGAAATCGTCGTTAAACTCAAAATTGCCTTCTCAATTTCTTCCCAAATTCTATCTATCGTCGCGATTATTTTCATCGTTCTTTCACCCCCTACATAATAAAAACGCTTTCAATTTTTTCCATTAAAAATCGAATATTTTTCCATATTGATTCGTGTTTTCATGAATACCACTCAAACGTAATAAATGCCAAAAAGTCGCTTGATTCGATGTTAATACTGGTTTTTGCAAATCCTTTTCTAATAATGGAATCACTTGTAGCGCTTGTATTCCTGTACACGATATAAAAACTGCTTCTGCATCGGGATGATCGGCTTGCACGGCCATATCATAAATTGTCTTCAAATCTAAAGCTGAAATATCGTAATCATTCATCATACCGAGTCCGACTAAATTGACCACATCAAATCCTGCCTCATTGAAATAATGAATTGCCTGATCTGTCACCTCTTTTGTATATGGTGCAGCAATGGCAATCTTTTGGGCATCTAATCGGTGGAATGCTTCGACTACAGCATTAGATGTTGTCGTACATTTCACTTGTGCAATAGCTTCCATCTTTTGAATAAGAGCTTTATCATATTGCACACCATTCACGAAACTTCCACTCGTACAACCAAATCCAATCGCCTTTACAGGTGCTTGCGCTAGAATAGATGTCGCCTCTAATGCTTTTCCTTCTAACTCAGCTAAATCATCGATTGTAAAACGAGTCGGATCTTCTGACAATTTAATTCTCGTTACATGGCTCGTTACACCACTTGGTGCCATTTCTTGGAATTCTACATCCATCGCATATGCAGATGCTATGTATATTAATCCAATACGCGCCCTAAAACCATATGGGTTTTTTTGCATGTTCTCCCTCCCTTTTCTTTTTGTCTTGACATAAGGTCGGGAATGGTAAAACGGGATAGTTGGTATACATTATAAAAACATTCCCTAATTGAAACAATATGAAACATGTATGAAGAAAATACATTTCTTTTCATACAAATTGTATGAAAGCATTTTTATTACATGGTGTGAAAAAAAGGTGGAACATTGTTGTAGCTCTCAACTTCATGTTCCACCTAAATCTATTATCCTACCGCTTGAATGGACTCATTTACAATGTGAATAATTTGATCCATTTCATCTTTTGAAATCGTAAATGGTGGTGCAAATGCTAACGTATCTTGCCCATCATAAACGACAGAACGACAAATCAATCCACGCTTTAATGCCTCTTGAACGATTTTTGGTGTTTTCGCCTCTGCACCTTCAGAGCGGTGTAAACTGATCGCACCAAGTAAACCAATTCCGCGAACGTCTACAACATGATCATGCTGTTCTTTGATCCATTCAAATCCTTCTAACATATATTTACCCATTTCATTGACATTATCGATTAAGTTTTCTTCTTTAATAATTTCTAAGTTTTTTAATGCAACTGCTGCAGCTGTTGGATGGCCACTGTATGTGTAACCATGCCAAAAGTTCCCTTCTGTTTTCTCATATAATTCTTTGTGTAATGTTTCAGAGATGACCATTCCACCTAGTGGTGCGTATCCACTCGTGACACCTTTTGCCATCGTAATAATATCTGGTGTAATACCAAAGTTTTCCATTCCAAAATTGGTACCAGTACGACCAAATCCACAAATCACTTCATCCGATATGAATAAAATATCATTCGCTTCACAAATCGCCTTTATTTCTTTAAAATAATTAGCCTCCGGAATGTTTACACCACCTGAACCTTGAACTGGTTCCGAAATAAATGCCGCAATAGTATGAGCACCTTCTTTTTCTATCATTTCTTTAAATGATTCCACGGTTGAATCAACATAATGAAAGTCTGGTGCAATAGATTGTGTAAATGTGTGAAACTCGGGAATACCTGTTGCACTTGTCGAGCCCATTGCTACCCCATGGTATGATTTTTTACGTGAAATAATCTTTTTCTTTTCAGGTTTTCCGTTCACATTCCAATAATGACGGACCGTTTTAAATGCCGTATCATTCGCTTCAGACCCACCAGATGTAAAAAATGTGACATTTAAATCTCCTGGAGTCCATGTTGCTATTTCTTCTGCGAGACGAATAATGGGTTCATGTGACCAATTACTAAACGTAGAAGTGAAAGCTAATTTCGTCATTTGTTCTTTCGCAACTTCCCCTAATTCCTCTCGACCGTGTCCGATATTTACATTCCAGAGAGATGATAAACTATCAATCAATTTCCTACCTTCTAAATCTTTTAAATAGATTCCATCCCCTTCTGTGAAAATAAATGTCGGTCCTTCTTCTTGTAGTTGTTTCATATTTGATGTCGGATGGATAAAATGCTTTTTATCCAGTTCTGTTAATGCTTGTTTTAACTGTTCATTGTTTAGTACTTGTGTCATGATGATCATCCTTTTCTTTTATAATTTAAATTGCACAACTTTCTTTTCTGTCATATCTTCCATCGCAAACTTAACACCTTCACGACCAATACCAGATCCTTTTACTCCACCGAACGGCATTGCGTCTACACGATAATCACTACTATCGTTCACGATCACCCCACCGACTTCTAAATCGTGAATTGCCTTAAATGCAATCTCAATGTTTTTCGTAAAAATACCTGCTTGTAACCCATAATTCACATCATTTGCTAATGCGATCGCTTCTTCCACACTATCAATTTTACATATGGATACGACTGGCCCGAACACTTCTTCTTCCATAATTCGCGCACCTTTTGGAACATTTTCCAACACTGTTGGCATATAAAATGCTCCATCACGCACCCCACCAGTTAAAAGAGTGGCACCTAGTGCAACAGCTTCATCGACTAATTTTTCGATACGAATCGCCTCTTTTTCATGAATAAGTGGTCCCATCATCGTCTCATCTGATCGTTTATCACCGACGATATATTTTTTTGTCTCTGCCACGAACTGCTCTACAAATGCATGATAGACTGCATCTTTTACATAAATACGTTGCACTCCGAGACAATTCTGTCCGACTGCACCAAACGCACCAGCGACACAACTTTGGACAGCATCCGTCATATCGGCATCTTCTAGTACGATAGCCGGTGAGTTGGAACCTAATTCCATACTAATTTTCTTTAGGCCTGCTTTTTTCGCAATCGATTCACCTGTTTCGAATCCACCAGTAAAAGATACGAGACGTACGGCCGGATGTGTCACAAGCACATCACCAATTTCCCCGCCACTACCTGTAATGACTTGTAAAATTTTTCTTGGTAATCCAGCATGGTCTAATGCTTCTGCAAGTAAAATAGCACTCACTGGTGTTAATGATGCTGGTTTCACGATAATCGCATTTCCAGATGCGATCGCCGGACCAACTTTATGGGCGACTAAATTTAATGGGTCATTAAATGGTGTAATTGCTGCAACAATGCCAACAGGGAAGTGGTAGTAATATCCAATTCGATTGTCGCCACCTTCTCGTTGACTAAACGGAATGGTTTCCCCGTGCATTCTACGCGCTTCTTCTGCCGATAATCGCATCGTATCCATGCAACGTTTCACTTCTGCACGAGCTTCCGTAATAGTTTTACTTCCTTCTGTCGCAATCGTTTGAGCATAATGTTCCTTATTGTCTTCGATATATTGAACTGCTTTATGGATAATATTCATCCGCTCAAAAACGGATAATGTTGCTGAAATTTTTGCCCCTTCTTTTGCTGCTTCAATCGCGTCTAGTGCATCTTTTACAGATGCTTTTGGTACCGTTGTAAAAATCGTATTGTCTTGAGGGTCACGAACCGTAATGGTTTCCTTCCGTTTCACCCACTCTCCACCTAGT
Source organism: Pseudogracilibacillus sp. ICA-222130 (assembly GCF_037892545.1). Classification (NCBI taxonomy): domain Bacteria; kingdom Bacillati; phylum Bacillota; class Bacilli; order Caryophanales; family Bacillaceae; genus Pseudogracilibacillus; species Pseudogracilibacillus sp. ICA-222130. The sequence goes on along the minus strand of NZ_JBBKBG010000004.1, from coordinate 48,965 downwards.
AACATCCTCTTCTCCTTTACAGCTGTCATCATGCTAAGCCCCCCTTTGGATATTGTTTCGTTTTAATGGGTGATGAATTTCCTCTTCTTGCAAAAATAAGTTGACTGCTTTTACAAAGATTGCTGTGCCAATTGGCATACACGTTTCGTCCATATTAAAAATAGGCGTATGCAAATCACGGTCCTCTCCATCTTCTAACGAGCAACCTAAGAAGAACATTGCTCCTGGTATTTGTTCCGTCATATAACCAAAATCTTCCCCACCCATTCCAAATGGCTCCCAGTCAATCACCATATCTGGATATAGTTCATAAATTGCTTGTTCAATGACACGATTCACTTCCATATCATTGTTCAATGCTGGTTCTCCCTTTTCTATCTCAAACTCGTATTCCCCACCAAAAGCTTCTACGATTTTAAAAACATTTTCGACTTCTTCTGCAAGTTTTTCTCGTGCTTCTGGTGTATACGAGCGTAAGGTTCCCTCTATATAAACTTCGGATGGAATTACATTGCTTACTACTCCAGCTTCAATCTTTCCAATACTTGCTGCGACAACGTCCAACGGTGATACACGTCTACTAACCGTTCCGTAAAACGTCTGCAATACAGCACCGAGCATCCATAATGGGTCTGTCGATAAATGTGGATACCCACCATGTCCGCCACTTCCTCGAATCGTTGCATGAAATACATCGACATTTGCCATGCTAAACCCTTGGTTCATCTGTATGACACCTACTGGATGCCACGGACATACATGTAAAGCAATCACAGAAGATACACCTTCTAATACACCAGCCTGCATCATATACGGTGCGCCAGATAAACCATTTTCATCTGTCGCTTCTTCTGCCGGTTGAAAAATAAACTTTACCGTACCAGTCAATTCTCCACGTTCAAACTGTCCGCCAAGTAATTTTGCTGCACCAAGTAACATCGTCGTATGTGCATCATGTCCACAAGCGTGCATGATGCCTTTCTTTGTCGATTTATAGGTGAGGTCATTTTCTTCCTCAATCGGCAATGCATCCATATCAGCCCTTAACGCTATTGTTGGGCCATCTCCAGATGTTAATGTTGCAACAACACCATAACCACCAACATTTTCTTCCATTTTTATATTCGGAATCGTCGATAATTGTTGGACGACAAATTCCGCTGTTTCTTTTTCATCAAAACTTAATTCTGGATGAGCGTGTAAATGACGTCTCCATTCAATTAATTGTTCAAATAAATTTTCAGCCCCTTCTGCAATATGCATATGGAATCCCTCACTTTTCTTCCGTTAATTTTTTATATGCATACAGTGCGATCCTCGTATCTTGTGCACCCGTACCTGTAAGATCCGCAATCGTTATATCGTTTGTTGAGGTGCGTATTTTTTCTGCACGTGAGGTAATGTCGCCTAATTCCATAATGGAATGATCTTTCGTTACAACTCCCTTTTCTAATGCTGCACGTAATTCGCCTAATATTTCACATTGGGACAAAACATCTGCCACATAATAATTTGCCCGCTTTAAAATCATTGGGTCAATTTCATTTTTATGTTGTGCATCTGCCCCCATAGCCGTTATATGCAATCCCTCTTTCACCCAACTATCTTGTATAATTGGTTCGGAAGATGGTGTTGCTGTAATAACTAAGTCGCTCTGTTCTGTCACTTCTTTTGGTGTTTCTAAAATGGTTACTGGGACTGCTAATGTTGATTCGATTTCTTCTTTAAATTCTTGTAATCTACGTTTAGATTTCCCCGCTACAAGTACATGTTTGTATTCACGTACTACTTTCAACGCGATCAATTGATAGCGTGCTTGTGCTCCTGCACCAATAACACCTACTGTTTCTAACTGCTCATTTGCCATATATTTTGCAGCTACAGCACCGGCTGCAGCAGTACGAACATCTGTTAAATAACCATTGTCATAAAGTAATGCTTCAGGTTGACCGTTTAAAGCATTTATTAAAAACATTAATCCATCTGTACTAGGTAAACCTAGTTGATAGTTATTAAAAAATCCAGATGATATTTTCAAGGCGAACATTTCGTATCCAGGAATAAACGCTGATTTAATATCCACTTCTCCATTATGTTCTGGAATATCTACCCGCATAATTGGTGGCATTTGGACATCCTTCGTTTTTAAGTCGGTAAATGCAGCCTCTATTTCATCTATTGATTCCTTATTTATTTTCACATATTCTCTTATCTCTTCTTCTGTGAAAATTAACACGAACACTCCTCCTTTTCAGCCTTTCCAATAAAATGTACATTTTTTCTATCTTACATATATTATAAAATCAAGCGCTCTTTTGAAACAATTGCAAGAATGTATGAACTTTTTGTGACAGTTTATATACAATTTGTATGATAAACTTTATTTTGTTCTGTTCCGCCTAAAGAAAGACAAAAAAGAACACCTTTTCCATTTTGTCGAAAAGGTGTTTCATAAACAGATTATATAAATGTTTTTTTAGAATTGGGAATCCAATTTATTTGCTCGGCAATTGTGATTTCCAAACTTTTATGCTTAAGTTCAACAGGAACACATCGTCAGGTTGGTCGAGCGAGAGATTCGTTAAATTCTCTATTTTTCGCAGACGATATAAAAGAGATTGTCGATGTAAGTTTAAAGCACGTGCTGCCTGGCTTACATTCCCATTATGTTTATCATAAGCAATAAAAGTATCAATTAAATTCATTTCTCTTTTTTCTTCGTATGCTATTAATGGCTCAATCGTTCCTAATGTAATGTTTCTTACTTCTGCATCCCTTACAATATGAAGGAGAAGTCGTTTTAATTTTGTATCTTCAAAATGATGGCGTAATCCTTCTTCATCCTTCGTTAATCCCATTTCTAGAGCAGCTTGTGCCTTTTGATAGCTTTCATAGAACTTCATATAGCCGTCTCCACTTTTGCCAATTCCCCATGAAAAGACAATACCCGGTACGAGAGCATGTAATCTTTTATCTACTAAATCTAAAAAATGATGAACAGCAAAATGCTCCTCTTCTTCCAACTCCAAAAAGATAATTAGGTTTTCACCGTCAAATGTAAAGGCGACATGTTTATCCACAACAGATGCTGCATTGCGTACTTCTTCTTCAATATAATAAATGATATTTTTAAAGCCATATATTTCTTTTCCGTATTTCGTCTCTGAAAAAGTATCGAAGTTCTTCGAATAACCGACAAGGCAAATGTATGGTAACTCTAGTTGATAGCCAAACAACTTTGCCCGTGACAATAAGTTTTCATCGTATACCATATTCGGTGTTTTTGCTAATCCCCATATAAACTCATTTCGCAAACGGATTTCTGTTTTTACAATGGCATCTTCTCGTGAAATCCATAGGGCTGTTGCTGCTGCTAAACTTTCTAATACTTGACGATCATAATAGGACAAAGTGCGCTCTTCTTCAAAGTAAATAATAAAATATCCTTGTGTTAAATTTTTTGTACCAGAAGTGATTTCTTTTTTAATTAAAGACCCTGCATTTCCTTTGATGGAATGATATTGCATAAATGTGCCTAAATAATTTTCTTCGACCTCTTCTGCGTTATACCATAAATTAATATAATCATCCGGATGTTCGACCGTCCCTTGTTTTCGCCCTTTATTATCGGTAAATACGATCGTACAAGATAAATCACGTTCCACATAACGGATAATATCAGATAAATCTTTATCCATAATGACATATTGGATTAATGTTTGTTGGATGCGACGTGCTGTCTCTGAAAACTGTTCTTGTCGTCGATTAATTTCCATCATTGCTTCTCTTTGAATATCTGTAAAACGCAATTCCCACGGTAATGCTAATAAAATAAATTGACGTTCCTCACAATAATCCATTATTTCCCGGGGAATTTCTGTCACATACCTTCCTGTTGCAATCGCCAAAGCGGATGCATTTGCACGAAAGACATCTTTCACAAATTGAAATAGAGCATCTGTATCTTCTTCAAACCCCATTCCTGTCGTTAAAATAAACTCCTTTTCACGTACAAAGTTTTCTACAGGTCCTTCAATTGCAGACATCCATTCTACCTGGCGTTGTTCTAGCATTTCCATCCCCGTTAGAATCGTAGCTGTACTAAATATTGGCAAATTCACTATGTTTTGAACGGAAACAGACATCTTCCTCACACCCCATAATTATAATATTGTACGCAAAACAGAAATATTTACATTATTTCCTGTAATAATAGCCGCTACGTTTTTATGTTGAACATGGACCTTCTCACTTAAGATAGCAGCAATACTTGTCGCGGCTGCTCCTTCGATAAGCTGTTTATGTTCTTCCAACATATATTTCATCGCTTCTTTTATTTCTTCTTCTGAAACTAGCACAAATTCATCGATATACTTTTTCACCGCCGAAAAGGTATACCGATTATATTCTCCAATCCCACCTAATAAACTGTCTGCCAATGTATCATATTCTTTCAATATCACTGGCTTATTTGCGCGCACACTTTCATACATGACCGCACTACGCTCCATCGATACACCGACTACTTCAATATCTTTATGATACGATTTTAGCACATATGCGATTCCAGCAAACAATCCACCACCAGACGTAGGGATAATTACCATATCTATATTTGGTAAATCATCTAATATTTCTAAACCAATGGTACCTTGGCCTGCAATAACCGTTATATCATCAAAGGGTTCAATTAATGTCTTCCCTTCCTCTTGTAAGCGATAACAATATTGTGCAGCATCATCTTGACTTTCTCCTACTTTTATAATCTTTGCCCCATACGCTTCGAGCCGCTTCACTTTTGCATCTGGTACACGATTTGAGATACAAATTGTCGCTTCTATTCCAAGTTTTTGTGCCATATAAGCAACCGCCACCCCATGATTTCCGGTTGAAAATGTCGTTACACCATTTAATTTCTCTGTAGTTGTTAAAGAGAGCAGCTTATTCGCTGCTCCCCTAATTTTAAATGCACCTGTTTCATGTAAGTTTTCTAGCTTTAAATAAATAGATGCTTCATACATATTATTTAATTTTCCAGAAGAAATAAGTGGTGTTTGTTGCACAAACGGTCTCATTCGATGTTGTGCTTGTAAAACATGTTGCAAAGATAACGATGTTTGATCATGTAATTCCATCATGCCACCACCTGAACTATTTTTTCAATAATAATGCTCCGGCAATCCCTGGTCGAGTCATTTCAAATGGATTTAAAATCTCATTAATAGCAACTTCCGAAAGTAATTTATCACGTAACACTAAATCTTTCACTGGTATGCCTGTTTCTAATGCTTCTTTAGCAATCTTTGTTGCAGCTTTATACCCAATATGTGGATTTAATGCTGTAATAATTCCGATACTACGGTCTACATATGATTTACACACTTCTATGTTCGCTTCAATACCTTCCAAGCAGTATTGTCTAAATGTATTTAGCACACGGTCCATGATTTTGATGGATTGATGTAAATTAAAGACTAACACTGGTTCCATCACATTTAATTCAAATTGGCCTGCTTCAGACGCCATAGAAATCGTCTGATCATTTCCGATTACTTGGAAAGCTACTTGGTTTAAAACTTCACAAATAACTGGGTTAATTTTTCCAGGCATAATAGATGAACCAGGTTGTCGCGCTGGTAAAGTAATTTCCCCAAAACCTGCACGTGGCCCAGACGACATTAAACGTAAATCATTTGCCACCTTCGACATATTGAGCATACAGATTTTTAATGCGGCAGATACTTCTGTATAGGCATCTGTGTTTTGTGTTGCATCAACTAAATCAGATGCATTTCTTAAAGGGATTCCTGTTATTTCATTTAAATGACGGACAGATTTTTCCATATACGATGGGTCAGCATTTAATCCCGTACCTACTGCTGTAGCACCTAAATTCACATCTAACAAGTTTTCATATAAACGGCTGATCCGTTTCATATCACGTGATAACACTTTCCCATATGCTTGAAACTCTTGCCCTAAACGAATCGGTACAGCATCTTGTAAATGAGTTCTTCCCATTTTAATCACATAGTCGAATTCTTTTCCTTTATCTAAAAACGTATGCATTAGTTTATTTAATGTAATTTCTAATTCATCTAATAATTGGATTGTCGCAATATGAATTGCTGTCGGGAAAGCATCGTTCGTTGATTGCGCCATATTTACATCTGTGTTCGGATGAATAACATCGTATGCTCCTTTTTCTTTTCCTAAAATTTCTAGAGCACGATTCGCAATAACTTCATTTGCGTTCATATTAACAGATGTACCTGCTCCACCTTGAATCGGATCGACAATGAATTGATCATGGAACTTTCCTTTTATAATTTCATCAGCAGCTGCAATAATTGCTTTTGCCTTCGTTTCTTCTAACTGTCCAATTTCCATATTAGCTAATGCAGCAGCTTTTTTTACTGTCGCAATAGCTACAATCAGTTCAGGCTCGATCGTATATCCAGTAATATGAAAATTTTCTTTCGCTCGAATCGTTTGGATCCCATAATACGCATCAACAGGCACTTCTTTTTGCCCTAATAAATCTTCTTCTACCCGATAATCTTTTCCTGACATTTCTATTTACTCCTTCTATTATCTATTATAACATTCAGTTTGATTACTTTTCTTTATATAAATTGATTATAAATTCTTGAATCAATGTTGATTATACTTGGTTTTAATCGCTATTTCAATTAATTTTTTGAAAATTCATCAAAATAGCGTTACTAGTACTATATAATTATTTACGATATGTTATGACTGTTTTTTCTTTCCGATATCAGATAAAAACCAGCCACTCACCGCGATAATAATTAAGCCAAGGTAAAATGTAAGTTTCCAACCGAATGAATGAACAAATGTTTCTGGGATTATTTGTATGTCTGGATGTCCTAGTACGAGCACAGCTAATTTCACACCGACCCATCCAACGATAAGAAATGCTGCAACTTCTAAACCTGGACGTTTCTGTAATAAATTAACGAACATATTAGCAGCAAAACGCATCATAATGACCCCGATCATTCCCCCAGCAAAAATAACGATAAATTGTGCACCATCTAATCCACCAATATGGAATAAACCAGATGGTGGCAATGCAACAGCTAAAGCAACCGCAGCTAAAATCGAATCCACTGCAAAAGCTAAATCCGCTACTTCAACTTTCAATACGGTCATCCAAAAACCGCTCTCTTTCCGCTCTTTCATTTTAATGCCGTCTTTTTGGGTAAATTTATCGTATAAATTTTTCCCAGCGATATACATTAAATAAATCGCTCCAATAGCTTGTACTTGCCATACATCGACTAGGAACGAAATAATAAACAAGGAACCAAATCGTAAAATAAAAGCTCCTACTAGTCCATAGAATAATGCCTTTTTTCGTTTTTCTTCTGGTAAATGTTTTACCATAATAGCTAAAACTAGAGCATTATCCGCTGCTAACAATCCTTCTAACCCAATTAAAATAAGTAACACCCAAAGATATTCCAACAATAGCTGTGCGTCCATTTGATGCACTCCTTTTTATGAAAATAAAAAGAGACCTCTACTATGGATATATTTTCCCCATTGAAGCAGAAAATATATCTATAGTAAAGGTCTCGCAAACAACAAGAGTTGCCAGTTCAGCCGGAGAATGAATTCTCGTAATGACGACTTACCCTGTAAGCTACTCCCCTTTAATATGCTCTTTTGAATGATTTTATTATATCATACAACTTGTCCATTTTCCTAATAGTACACTTTTTATTGTCGTTTATAAGTGGAAAAGTTATACTTAATGTAAGTAATGTATAATAAGGAGGGACAAAAATGGACCGAAAACAATTAGAGGCTAAATTATTAGAACTAAAATCTGATTATATCCGAATTCAAGGAGATTTAGATAAAATGGAGGCAGTTGGAGGACAAGTTTCTCCGATTGAACAACAATTAGAACGATTAGAAGGAGAAATCTCTGCTATAAATGATCAACTAGCAAGTAAATCATAAAAAGCGTGAGCTTCGCTTCAGAAACCTACTTCGCTTTTCAGGGGCGGCCTCAGCCAACAGAGAAAAGTTCATTTTCTTTGTCGTCTTCGGACACGGCTGGTCCCCCAGGAGGCTTCGTAGGTTTCTTCCGCTAGATTTTTATTTTATCATCTATATTGCATATCATGAACATTAGACAAGTGATTTTCCTCTTACATTTGGTTTTCGACGACTTTAATGTTACAGGGAATTCACTTGTTTTCTATTTTTCTGTAACGAAAAATGGTGTTAGTGGATTTCTCCACCAACACCATTTATTGTACAACCAATCTTTCTTATAAGATTTGGAAACAGATGCATGTTTCCATCCTACCTTTTCATTTTCTCAGGCTCTTCTTTTTAAATAGTCGTATGATTGATTAGCTTTTCTTCCATTTCTTTGCTTTGCGGCGCCAAGCTAACGACAGTATCTCCTACTTGAGGGAATAACCGCATATCGTCCGCATAGAAAACAATTTGACCAGAAGGTTTTACGTAATAAATGAATACCGCCCGCTCGTCTTTTTCTTCCTTATACTGCTCATAATCAAATTGTTCTGTTAAAGTCGTTTGTTTAAACGTAAATCCATTATTAATTTTATCAATAAACTCATTCAGTGTAATTTCCTCTTTACATAATGAACGTCCACCGACACGATCTACAACTCCTGCATCTTCTGCATTACTCGGATCTACCTTAAACACATTCATCCGACCGTATTCAGGTAAAAACGCCGTACAAATTAATGCATTATACGAATGCTGCGGTGTTGCTGTAATAATGAAATCATATGGAATGGTATCTAAATTGAATTCTGTTTGCTCTGATAACAACTCACCATGATAAAATTGCACCCCTGCATTTCTAGCATAACGTAAATTTGCAAACGATGAATCAACAATTAATGATGGATAATTTAAATTCTCAAATGACTTTGCTAACTGGACCGTAAACGGATTACTTCCAACAACGATAATACCAGGTTTTCCTTCTAATGATAAACCGAGTTTTTTCGCTAATGGGCTAATCGTAAATCCATGTGCAACAACAGTAAAAATAACTAAACCAAATGTTAATGTCGTAAGAATTTCTGCATCTTCAAATCCTGCCTCTAATAAAATAATCGCAAAATAACTTGAAACCGTTAAAGCGACAATCCCTCGAGGTGCAATCCATCCGACAAGCGCTCGCTCTTGTATCGACAATTCCGTCCCAATAGTGGATAGAAAAATGGACAATGGTCGGACTACAAACATCATTAATAAAACATATCCAATAATATTCGGTTGGAAAATTTGGATGATGGTCTCCATTTGTAAAGAAGACGCAAGCATAATAAAAATAGCTGAAATAAGTAAAATAGACACATTTTCCTTAAAATGTCTGAAATCATCTAATGAACTAATACCGATATTCGCTAATGTCATTCCCATCGCTGTAACAGATAATAAACCAGCACCTGTTACAAAACTATCTGGTAATGTAAAACATAATAATACGACTGCAACGACGACAGGTGATTTTAAGAACTCCGGAATATGTCCACGTTCAAACATCCAACCAATTGCTCTTCCACAAAACCATCCAAAAAACATTCCAAAAGCCGCAATCATAAAGAAAAATAATAAACTTGTAATCGTCTTATCTTCCATCGTAAAAAATGTAATAATTTCAAAGGCAAATACGGCTAAAAGTACCCCAATCGGGTCAACGATAATTCCTTCCCATTTTAAAATCTTCGCAGGTCTTGCTTTCAATTTCGATTGGCGTAATAAAGGCATAATAACTGTCGGGCCTGTGACGATAAATAGCCCTCCAATGACAAAGGCAACTTCCCACGATAAACCAGCGACATAATGTGCTATGAAAGAACCTAAAATCCAAGCAATTAAAGCACCTACTGTTGCAATACGAAAGATGGGCCTTCCTAAACCAAAACCAGACAATTCTTTTATACGTAAATTTAAGCTTCCTTCAAATAAAATAATAGCAACCGCAACAGAAATGATCGGGTCATAAATCGCCCCAAAACTCTCTTCTGGATTCATAATATTTAATACAGGACCTACAAGCAGTCCTGCAATAGACATAATAACGATTGCCGGCAAACTATATTTCCACGCAATCCACTGTGAACCAATTCCTAACACACCAATTAACATAATGATAATTAATAAAGATAATTCCATGTAACTTTTCCGCCTTTTTTTCTAATTTTATCGTACATGAAAATGGATATAGGGAATATTGTAAAGAGGAAAGAAAAGATTGTAAAGTATTTGCAAGCAAAATAAATAGGATACATATTTTGGCCTATATAAGGATGAAATATATAGTGACTGGTTCCTCTCTTATGACGCGAGATAAAAAAAGGTCAAGGCATACGTGTCCAAGCTATACCGAAACATGTTTACGGTGCTTTTTAATACGCCTCAACCTATATATTATTCAAATGTTACTGCCCATGTTCCATCTTTAAAAATTGGCTCCACTTCCCCATCAGCTGTTACCCCATCAATATTCATTTCTGCTGAACCAATCATAAAATCAACGTGAACCATACTATCGTTAATCCCATGTTTGTCCAATGCCTCTTCATCCATTTCAGGACCACGAGCGACATTTGTCGGATATGCTTTTCCTAACGCAATATGACAAGATGCGTTTTCATCAAATAATGTATTATAAAAAATTAACCCTGATTGTGAAATAGGTGATTCATGTGGTACTAGCGCCAATTCGCCCAGACGTTTTGCCCCATCATCCGACTCTAATAAATGTTTCAGCACTTCTTCACCTTTCTGTGCTTGATAATCGACAACCATTCCATCTTTAAATGTCAATTGGAAATCATCAATGACATTTCCACCGTAATTTAATGGCTTCGTACTAGATACGACACCATTCACATTATATTTATGTGGTGCTGTAAACACTTCTTCTGTCGGCATATTCGGATTAAATACGGTACCATCTTCAGAAATAGCTGCACCGCCAGCCCAAATATGGTTTTTCGGTAAACCAACTTCTAAATTAGTTCCTTCCGCTTTTAAAATTAATTTTTCATATTGTTTTTCATTTAAGTATTCATTCGCTTTTTTCAATAGATCATTATGTGCATCCCAAGCAGTAATAGGGTCTTCTTTATCGACTCGAACCATCCTCGTAATTTCCTGCCATAATTTTTCCATTGCTTCTTCCTCAGATACATGAGGGAAAATCTTTTTCGCCCATCCAGTTGTCGGAATAGAAATAACTGTCCAACATACTTTGTCATTCATTATATACTCACGATATGTTTTCAACGCAATTCCAGCCGATTTATTTGCTTCTGCAATACGTGTTGAATCAACATCTTGTAATAAATCTGGATCTGTTGCATGAATAGAAACGAATGCCGCACCTTGTTCTGCGTATGATTCTTGTAACATTACTTTCCATTTTGGATATACCTGAAACACTTCTTCATTCGCATGTTTATATGTTAAATAAGTTAACGTGTCATCCGACCAATTTACATGCACCTCTTTTGCGCCAAATGCATATGCTTGCTTGGCCATTTCACGAACGAAATAAGCTCCTTCGATTGGTGCATTAATAACAAGTGGTTGATTTTTTTGAATGTTAACCCCTTTTTGTAAAACTAGCTGTGCATATTTTTCTATATTTTGTTGTTCCATTCGTTTCCTCACCTTTCTTATTTCTAGAATTTACATGCCATAAATTATTCGTGTAAGCATCCAAACTTAGTCTGTTCCGAATAATTCCGCCATTCTTTTGGATTCTTTTCTTCTTTCATTTCGACGTTCTCTTCGTAATGCTGCGCCTTCAAACAATACTTTTTCTTGTTCTGTTTCAGGGTATACCGCAGGAACCTCAGTCGGATTCCCTTCATCATCCAATGCAACAAACGTTAAAAACGCGGTCGCACAAACAGTTTGTTCATCTGTTAACAAGCTGTCCTTAATTACTTTCACAAACACTTCCATCGATGTTTTATGTACGTATGTAACAAATCCTTCTACACAAATAGAATCTCCTACTTTTACCGGGAATAAAAAATCAACAGAATCTGTAGATGCTGTGACAACCGATTTACGTGCATGACGTACAGCAGCAATTGCTGCAACATCATCAATATGTGCCATTAGTTTACCACCGAATAACGTTCCATATGCATTGGCATCTGGCGGTAAGATTTGTGCTGTTTTTACTGTCTTTGAATTTGAACTCGGTTTTTTCTCCATTATTTTCTCTCCTTATAAAATCGGTGATAATAATCTAGAAATAGATTCTTTAAACTTAATCCATAAAGAACGCTGTTCATATAACTGTTTTGTCATCTGAGTAGATAACATAATATCTTGTTCAAATATATCTACTAATTGTTGAGCAATTTTTACATCGTATAAAAAGGTATTTACTTCAAAATTTAAACGGAAACTACGAACATCAATATTCGCCGTTCCAACAGAAGACATTTTTCCATCTACAACAATTGTTTTCGCATGTAAAAATCCATTTTGATATAAATAAATTTCGGCACCTTCATTCAATAATTCCCCAACACTCGATAAAGTCGCCCAATAAACGAATATATGATCAGGTTTATTCGGAATCATAATTTTAATTTTAATGCCAGACAATGCCGCAATCCTTAATGCGTCCATCAAGCTTTCATCTGGAATAAAATATGGTGTTTGAATATAAACCGATTCTTTCGCCTCTAATATCATCTTTATATAACCATATTTCACTTGTTCCCATTGTTGATCTGGACCACTAGAAACGATTTGGATCCCTACATCTCCTCGGCCCTTTTCGCCTCCGATAAAATAGCGATCATCATATAATACATGATTACGTGATGCTTGATTCCAATCTAAAATAAACCTCGTTTGCATCATTCTAACTGCATGGCCTCGTACACGTAAATGTGTATCGCGCCAATAACCGAACTTTTCCGAATGACCTAAATATTCATCTCCAATATTGAATCCACCAATATACCCAACTTCCCCATCAATGATCGCTAATTTTCGGTGATTTCTAAAATTTACTTTAAAATTAATTTTCCCCACTTTAGGCGGGAAAAACGCTCCAACTTGTATGTTTTCTCTTTCTAATCGCTGTAAAAACTTCTTACTTAATCCACGTGAACCCATATCATCATATAAAAAGCGAACTTCTACTCCTTCACGTGCTTTTTGGATTAAAACATCCGCAATTTTTGTTCCTAGTTGGTCTTGCCGAATAATATAATAAAGTAAATGTATATGATTTTTAGCATTTTCTAAATCATGAATTAAGGAAGTGAATTTATCTGTTCCATCTGTAAATATTTCCACTTCGTTGTTTTGCGTGTAAATGGCATCATTATGTTTTAAATGTAAATAATATAATTCCTTGTATTCCTTTAGTTCTTCTTGCTTAAAAGGAAGTTGGTCTTCCTCGATTTTCTTTAGTTGCTCTTGCACTTCCTTCTTTACACCTAGCCTACTTTTCGTATCCCATGTAAATATTTTTTGGTGCGTTAAATTTCTACCAAATAATAAATATAGAAGGAAACCTAAAACAGGAATAAAAAATAAGACCATAAGCCATGCCCATGTGGAACTTGCATTTTTCCGTTCTAAAAAAATAACCGTAAATGCAAGGACAAAGTTCACAATCATGACTGATCCAAATAATATAGGTACAAGTTGCATAGGCATCCCCTCTCTCTTTCTTTCTTATATTCTAACATATTTTGAACTTAAGAGAGTGTATCTAATGCAACTTCAAGGTCCTTCCATACATCTTCCCAATGTTCTAGTCCTACAGATAATCGAATAAGGGAGTCTTTTATACCCATATGCGTTCGCTCTTCTTCTGGAATCACTGCATGGGTCATCGTTGCTGGATGCTCAATTAAAGTTTCTGCATCTCCAAGACTAACTGCCACTTTTACAAATGTTAATGCATTTAAAAACTGCTGGGCGTTATATTTATCCCCTTTAATGTCAAATGCTAGCACACCCCCACCACGATGCATTTGTTTCTTATACACTGTCGGATCATCTAATCCTGGATAATACACCGCTTCTACATTCGGATGTGTTTCAAGTTTGGCAGCAATTTTTTTTGCGTTGTCACAATGACGGTCCATTCGTAATGGCAATGTTTTCAGTCCCCTTAATAGGAGCCAAGCATCAAATGGTGCTAGCACGGCACCAATATTGTTTCGTGTCGTACTTGCAATTTCATCCATCCTCTCTTCTGTTCCAATGGCGATTCCCGCAATCACATCTCCATGTCCATTTAAATATTTTGTCGCACTATGTACTACGATGTCACAACCAAGTTCTATAGGACGTTGTAAATAAGGGGTCGAAAATGTATTATCCACAACGACAGGTATATCGTATTCTTTTGCAATTTTACTTATCTTTTTTAAATCGATTAATTGCATCGTCGGATTGACAGGCGTTTCAATATAAATGACCGCCGTATTTTCCTTTATCGCATGGCGGATTTTTTCTTCAGATGTAAAGTCTGTCAATTGTACATCCATTCCATACTTCTCTTCCATCATTTTTAATAAACCGAATGTACAACCATATAAACCATTCGAGCATAAAATATGCTCATTTGCTTTTGTAAGTGCAATGAGCACAGCAGATATGGCACCCATTCCCGAACCGAATGCTAAGGCACGCTCACCGCCTTCTAACACCGCCATCCTTTTTTCTAATACATCTACAGTCGGATTCCCAATTCGTGTATAAATATGCCCGTCTGCTTCTCCACTAAAGCTTTTCTCTCCATGTTCAGCAGACTGAAATTCAAATGTAGACGTTTGAAAAATTGGCACTGAAACACTACCCAGCAATTGTTTTGCATCATATCCATCATGAATGGACATCGTTTCAATTTTTTTCATGCTCGTTCCTCCTCTTATTTATGTAACTCTAGTATAACAAACTTTCTGACAATTCTGTTTCACCATGCATGAATGGATGAAAAAGTCGGAACAATTGCCAACAGCTAGAACATAGGCGTAAAATGATGGTAGAAAACATCAGTGAAGTGAGGCAGTAAATGAACAATAAAAACATGAAAACAGGCATTATGTTAGGGATTATTACATATATTTTATGGGGATTTTTCCCGATCTATTGGAAACTATTAGACATATACGAACCAGATGTCATTTTAGCGAATCGCATCATTTGGTCTTGTCTATTTATGGTTGGATATTTACTTTTCACACGAAAATTACGCTCTTTTTTCTCATTATGTACAACATTATTGAAAGATAAACAGAAAATGCTCTACATTACATTAGCATCTATTGTCATTAGCGCAAACTGGCTCATTTATATTTGGGCTGTACATAATGATTTCGTCATTCAAGCAAGTTTAGGCTATTATATGAATCCTTTATTAAGCATCGTATTAGGTGTCCTATTTTTAAAAGAAGCATTATACCCAGCGCAAAAAGTTGCATTGTTATTCGCGAGTTTTGGTGTCATATATTTAACAGTCTCCTATGGGGTATTTCCTTGGATTTCTATCGCATTAGCATTATCATTTGGTTTATATGGGCTATTAAAAAAAGCCGTTAAGCTAGATTCGGCCTATTCATTAACCGTGGAGACATTACTATTAACTCCGATTGCACTCATTTATTTATGCACATTTGTCGGAGTGGATTTAGGATTTGCAGCAAGCACATCATGGACGGATACAGGGCTATTACTCATATCCGGAGTTGCTACAGCCGTCCCACTATTATTATTCGGCTATGCCGTAACATACATTCCTTTGTCATTAGCAGGAATTTTGCAGTATATCGCACCGACAATTATGCTTTTACTCGGCGTATTCCTCTATGATGAACCATTTACATCCGCACATTTCGTGACGTTTACATGTATTTGGATTGCGTTAATTTTATTTGTGTCTTCTACATTAAGAGTCCATAAAGTTAGAAAATTCACAAATTAATTGACTTTGATTCATTTACAGGTATAATGGATACTAATTTCATCGACATATCTCTTATCAAGACGGATGGAGGGAATAGGCCCTGAGAAGTCCAGCAACCTTAAAGCAATTGCTTTTAACGGTGCCAAATCCTACAGATGATATTCTGGAAGATAAGAGGAGGACAATACATAATGATCCCTCTTCTTACAATCATGTAGAAGAGGTTTTTTTATATCATCACCTTCTCAAATAAAATACAATACGTTCAAAATTTTAAGGAGGAGTTTTACATGTCAACATTTCGTTATCAGAAAGATGAAACTATCTTACTTCATGCAGGTCAAGAACCAGATCCTACAACAGGCTCTCGTGCATTACCAATCTATCAAACTACTTCTTATGTATTTAACGATACAGACCATGCTCGCAACTTATTTGCATTAACAGAACCCGGTAATATTTATACACGCTTAATGAATCCTACGACAGACGCCTTTGAACAACGTGTCGCTCAGTTAGAAGACGGAACAGCGGCAGTGGCAGTTGCTTCCGGAATGGCAGCAATTACATATGCAATTTTAAATGTTGCTAGTGCAGGCGATGAAATTGTGGCAGATAGTAATTTATATGGTGGAACATATAATTTATTCATTCATACATTGCCACGCTTCGGTATTACGGTAAAAATCGTTGATGGGACAGATCTGGATGCAATTCGCAATGCGATTACAGATAAAACGAAAGCCATTTTTGGGGAAACGATTACGAATCCTAGTTTAAATGTGTTTGATGTGGAAGCAGTCGCAAATATTGCACACGAACATGGGATTCCATTAATTATTGATAATACTTTTGCACCAAAATTTGCGAAACCACTAAAGTGGGGAGCAGATGTTGTCGTACATTCCGCGACAAAATGGATTGGTGGACACGGAACATCGATCGGTGGAATTATTGTCGATGGCGGACGTTTCAACTGGGATAGTGACAAATTCCCTGGATTTACGGAGCCAGATGAAAGTTATGGTGGGGTTCGTTTTGCAGACTTAGGGCCTGTTGCATTTGCACTTCGTATTCGTGTGCAATTATTACGTGACACAGGAGCAGCTATAAGCCCACATAACGCGTTTTTATTAACACAAGGATTAGAAACATTACATGTTCGCTTAGAACGTCATAGCGAAAACGCCATAAAAATCGCCAACTTCCTGAAAGACCACCCTGGTGTAACGTGGGTGAACTTCCCTGGATTTGACGATCATCCATCACATGAACTAGCACATAAATATTTTGAATATGGATATGGATCTGTCATTACATTCGGTATTAAAGGTGGGCTAGAAGCTGGTAAAACATTGATCGACCATATTGAATTATGGTCTCACGTTGCAAACGTAGGAGATGCAAAATCATTAATCATCCACCCAGCTTCCACAACACACCAACAGTTAAATGAAGCAGATCTTGCAAAAAGTGGTGTAACAGAAGACCTTGTTCGTCTTTCTGTCGGTATTGAGGCGATTGACGATATTTTAGCTACATTAGATCGTGCAATTGGACAAGCAACTGGTGAAACGGTGCTGGAAACGACCAATCATATAGCGATCGATTGGGTAACGAACTCGCCATTTGATCGTTCTGAAGGGTTACGTGCAAAAACAATTGCCGTTCAAGGATCAGATGCGTTACTAGATAAAGCAAATGAATTACGTCCATTAGGATATCGTATTGTTCATGTACAGGATGTAGAAGAAGACATTGTAGATATCCTATATACGGACGAGCCAACAGTGGAAAATCATGTAGGTGCAACCATCGTCTGGTCTAATGGTGATGTGACGGCAAATGGTCAGGCAATCGTCATCACCAACAATGATCTAGTAACGACAGTGAAAAATGCTAGGAACAAACGTGCATAATAATGAAAATATAAAAAACTAGACATTGAACTTGATTTAAAAATAACCGTTCTGTTTATCTTTTTTAAGATAAACAGAACTTTTTTTATCCCAAAAAATGATAAAGCCATAGAGCATATGATGAAAGAAAAGGCCAAAATATTTTGTTATTTCAACCTATATCGGCTTCCTCTCTTTTTATGTAATGAATACCTTTATTTTCATACGTTTACATTTATTTAACGATTTTGGTAAAGTACTTATATAATCAAGGAATGTCATCTATAATATAGATAATATTGAAATATAGGTGTGATTTTTATTAAACGAACAATTATATTGTCCATCATTATTATAAGCATCATTTTGTTAGCATTTTTCTCTACGCCCAAAAAACAAAAACCTATAAATAAAATCATTGAAGATGAAATAACGAGTGAAATAGAAGGCGACGATAAAGAATTAGATGAGGATTTAGAAACAGCAATGATGAAAGAAGACCCCGTACGTGACTTTATTTCAGATCAATTAAAACGGGCTGCGAACTTCTTTTTCACAAGCGATATTAATGTCGTTGCTATTGGTGATTCTTTAACAGAAGGTGTAGGGGATGAAACGGGAAATGGTGGTTATGTCGGTGTTTTAGATGAAACAATTAATGAAGAAAAACAACTCGTCCATTTCGATAATTTCGGTAAACGTGGCAACCGAAGTGGACAATTAATCGAACGTCTAGAAGAAAAAGAAATAAAAAGGGCGATTGAAAAGTCACATATTGTACTTATTACCATCGGAGCGAATGATATTATGCAAGTATTTAAAGACAATTTTGCCGACTTATCATTAGATCCATTTACGAGTGAACAAATTAAATATGAACAACGACTCGAAACCATTTTTGATACCATAAAAGCATTAAATGAAGATACAGAAATTTACTTGATCGGTTTTTACAATCCGTTTAAACGATATTTTTCAGATATAGAAGAGTTGGACTATATTGTAGAAAGTTGGAATACAATAGGAGCAGACGTAGCAAATCGTTATGAAAAAGGATACTTTATTCCGATGGTCGATATTTTCGATGAAGCTGAAAATGACTTTTATTTATCCGAAGACCATTTCCACCCGAATCATACTGGATATGAAATGATGGCTGAACGTATTTTACAATTTGTCATCCATGAAGGGGAACGAAACCATGAATAAAAATATATGGAAAAAACGATTTTATATATTAGCGGGGGTTAATATTGGGGTACTCCTCCTATTAACACTTTATTTTTATTCTCCTGTACCTAAAGTCGATATTGAAAAGGAACGAACTGCCTATAAATTAGAAGATAGTTCGGAATTTATCGTTCGATCGACCAAACATCATGTTAATAATTTGGTTAATGCGTATTTAGATAAACTATTAGCAGATACAGAGCATCAATTTTATATTAATATTGATGAGGAAGTACAATTATTCGGGGAAATTCCCGTTTTCTCCTCCACCGTTCCGTTAGTAGTCAATTTTGAACCAATTGTTCAAGAGAACGGTGATTTATCCTTAAAACAAAAATCCATCTCTGTCGGCGATTTAAAATTACCGAACAAAAAAATTATGCAATATATCGAGCAATATTTACCAACACCGGAATGGGTAATTATTAATCCACGAGAAGAAGAAATTTATGTACAAGTAACAGAAATGGATATAAAGAGTAATTTCCATGTCGCTGTACATGCATTTGACTTGGAAACGAACAATATCGCCTTTAAATTTGATGTCCCTTATAAGACATTAGGAATTGATAGCCTCGCTAAAAAAGGATCGAATAATTAGAGCTAATTATTGACGAATATACGATAATCACTTACGCTTACTTGAGATAATAAATTTAGGAAGGAACATGTACATGTTAAATGTCACCGACGTTAGTTTACGATTTGGAGATAAAAAATTATTTGAAGATGTCAATATACAATTTAATAATGGGAACTGTTATGGAGTAATCGGAGCAAATGGTGCCGGTAAATCAACATTTTTAAAAATTTTATCTGGAGAAATTGAGCCACAAAAAGGCCATGTGTCACTAGATGCAGATCAACGTATTGCCGTGTTAAAACAAGATCATTTCGCATATGAAAATGAACAAGTGTTAGAGACCGTTTTAATGGGCCATGAACGTTTATATAACGTCATGAAGGAAAAGGACGCGATCTATTTAAAAACAGATTTCACAGAAGAAGACGGAATCCGTGCTGCAGAACTAGAAGGAGAATTTGCAGAATTAAATGGTTGGGAAGCGGAATCCGAAGCAGCTATTTTACTTTCTGGATTAGGCATACCAGATTCATTGCATGATAAACAAATGTCTGAACTAAAAAATGACCAAAAAGTTAAAGTGTTATTAGCACAAGCTTTATTTGGTACACCCGATGTATTATTATTGGACGAGCCGACGAACGGACTTGATATTCAAGCGATTCATTGGCTACAAGATTTCTTAGCAGACTTTGAAAATACGGTAATCGTCGTTTCACACGACCGTCATTTCTTAAACAATGTGTGTACACATATTGCAGATGTTGACTTCGGAAAAATTGAAATTTATGTTGGAAACTATGATTTCTGGTACGAGTCTAGTCAATTAGCGGCAAAAATGGCAAAAGAAGAAAACAAGAAAAAGGAAGAAAAAATTAAAGATTTACAAGCATTTATCGCGCGCTTTAGTGCGAATGCATCAAAATCTAAACAAGCGACTTCACGTCGTAAATTACTAGAAAACATTACATTAGATGACATTAAACCTTCTTCACGCCGTTATCCATATGTTGCCTTCACACCAGGTCGTGAAATTGGAAATGATTTGTTACGTGTCGATGGGTTAACGAAAACGATTAACGGACAAAAAGTGTTAGACAATGTGTCATTTACGATTAATAAAGATGAAAAAGTTGCTTTCGTTGGAAAAGATGACCTAGCAAACACGGTGTTATTTGACATTTTAAATGGAGAAATGGAACCTGATAGTGGAGCATTCCATTGGGGTGTCACTACTTCTCGCTCCTACTTCCCGAAAGATAACAGTGCTTATTTCGAAAATAACGAATTAACATTAGTAGAATGGCTACGTCAATATTCACCTGAAGAT
The DNA here is from genome assembly GCF_037892545.1 of Pseudogracilibacillus sp. ICA-222130. NCBI lineage: Bacteria > Bacillati > Bacillota > Bacilli > Caryophanales > Bacillaceae > Pseudogracilibacillus > Pseudogracilibacillus sp. ICA-222130. The sequence goes on along the minus strand of NZ_JBBKBG010000004.1, from coordinate 27,942 downwards.
CAAACCGAAACATTTTTACGCGGATTTTTAGGTAGAATGCTCTTCTCAGGTGAAGAAGCTTTAAAACAAGCAAAAGTGCTTTCAGGAGGAGAAAAAGTACGTTGTATGTTATCTAAAATGATGCTTGCAGAATCAAACGTACTCATTTTTGATGAACCGACAAGTCACTTAGACTTAGAATCCATTACAGCTTTAAACAATGGATTAATTAAGTTTAAAGGATCGATTTTATTTACATCTAGCGACCATCAGTTTGTTAATAGTATTGCAAATCGTCTAATTGAACTTACACCAAACGGTATCATCGATAAATCGATGACATATGATGAATATGTCCGTGACGAAAAATTACAAAAAGAAGTGGCAGCAATGTACGTATAAATATTTTAGGATTCTAGCTTATTTTGCTGGAATCCTTTTTTGTTGCATCTGAAATTTGTTTATTGCATCTGTTTCCGCGGTGGTTGTTGCATCTGAAATTTGTTTATTGCATCTAAATTTTGTTTATTGCATCTGTTCTCACGGTGGTTGCATCTAAATTTTGTTTATTGCATCTGTTTTCGCAGTTGTTGCATCTAAATTTTGTTTATTGCATCTGTTTTTGTGGTTGTTGCATCTGAATTTTATCTATTGCATCTGTTTTCGCAGTTGTTGCATCTAAAATTTGTTTATTGCATCTGTTTGCGAGGTGGTTGCATCTGAAATTTGTTTATTGCATCTGTTTTCGCAGTTGTTGCATCTAAAATTTGTTTGTTGCATCTGTTTGCGCAGTTGTTGCATCTGAATTTTGTTTGTTGCATCTGTTTTCGTGGTGGTTGCATCTGAATTTTGTTTATTGCATCTGTTTGCGCGGTGGTTGCATCTGAATTTTATTTATTGCATCTGTTTTCGTGGTGGTTGCATCCAAATTTCGTTTATCGCATCCGTTTCCGCGGTGGTTGCATCTGAATTTTATTTATCGCATCTGTTTCCGCGGTGGTTGCATCTAAATTTTGTTTATTGCATCCGTTTCCGCGGTGGTTGCATCTAAATTTTGTTTGTTGCATCTGTTTGCGCGGTGGTTGCATCTGAATTTTATTTATTGCATCTGTTTGCGCAGTTGTTGCATCTGAATTTTATTTATTGCATCCGTTTGCGCGGTGGTTGCATCTAAAATTTGTTTATCGCATCCGTTTGCGCGGTTGTTGCATCCAAATTTCGTTTATCGCATCCGTTTCCGCAGTGGTTGCAACAAATGCAAAGAGCCACGAGATTATACTCCCGTGGCATCTATTATTCAAAATTATCTTTATAACGATCATCATATTTATGACATGCAACCCAGTGGTCTTTTTTGTATTCTTGATAAAATGGCTGCACATTTGCACATACTTCTGTCGCAAATGGACATCTCGTTCTAAACACACAACCACTTGGTGGATCAATTGGACTCGGTAAATCACCTTTGATTTCGATTCGTTCACGTGAGCGTTCTAATTTCGGATTCGGAATCGGCACAGCACTTAATAACGCTTGCGTGTATGGGTGAAGAGGATTTTCGTATAACTCTTCACTCGTCGCAACCTCGGCCATATTCCCTAAATACATGACACCGACACGGTCACTAATATGACGAACCATCGATAAATCATGTGCAATAAATAAATAGGTTAACCCATGATCTTCCTGCAACTCTTTCATTAAGTTTACAACTTGTGCTTGTATCGACACATCTAATGCAGAAATTGGTTCATCCGCTACGATAAATTCTGGATTTACTGCTAATGCACGTGCAATCCCAATCCGTTGGCGTTGTCCTCCACTAAATTCATGTGGATAACGGTTTCCGTGTTCTTTATTTAGCCCAACAATTTCGAGTAGCTCGTGTACACGCTGCAAACGTTCTTGTTTCGTCCTCACTAAACCGTGAATATCTAACCCTTCAGCAATAATATCAGTAACTGTCATACGTGGATTTAAAGATGCATATGGGTCTTGGAAAATCATTTGCATATTTTGATTAAATTTCTTTAAAGCATCCTTCTTTTTAGGGCCATGTACATCTTCCCCTTTAAAGATAACTTCTCCTTCTGTCGCCTCATACAAACGCATGATTGTACGTCCCGCAGTTGATTTACCACATCCAGATTCTCCAACTAATCCAAATGTCTCTCCTTTATAAATATCAAAATTTAATCCATCCACCGCTTTTAACACATTGTTACGGTCTATATTGAAATGCTTTTTTAAATTTCGAATCTCTAGTAATTTTTCGTTACTACTCATTGTTTTCCCCTCCTACCATAATATGTGCTGGAGGTTCCACTTTCGGTGCCCGTTCATCTAGTAACCAACAAGCTGTTTGCTGTGTGTTAGATGATGCTTTAAACTCTGGCATATGCTGATCACATACTTTCATCGAGTAAGGACAACGTGCCGCAAATGGACAACCTTTTGGAGGATCTTTTAAATCAGGTGGTGATCCCGGAATAGACTGTAACTTCTCTTTTGAGTGATTCAGCTTCGGCATTGATCCTAACAATCCCCACGTATATGGGTGTTTCGGCTGATAGAAAATTTCATCGACCGTTCCTGTTTCTACCACCTTTCCACCATACATCACCGCCACTCGGTCTGCGGCATTTGCAACGACCCCTAAATCATGTGTAATTAAAATAATAGCTGTATTCATTTCCTCTTGAATATCACGTAACAAATCTAAAATTTGCGCTTGAATCGTAACATCTAATGCTGTCGTCGGTTCATCCGCAATTAGTACCTTCGGGTTACAAGAAAGTGCAATCGCAATCATCGCTCTTTGTCTCATACCACCAGAGAATTCATGCGGATATTGATTAATACGACGTTCAGGATTTGGAATTCCAACAAGGTTTAATAGTTCAATTCCACGGTCATATGCTTCCCTCTTTGAAACACCTTGGTGTTTTATTAGTCCTTCTGTAATTTGGCGACCAATTTTCATCGTTGGGTTTAAAGAAGTCATCGGGTCTTGGAAAATCATTCCGATATCTTTTCCACGAATTTTCTCCATTTGTTTTTCTGATTTATCAATTAAATTTTCACCATCGAGTAAAATTTCGCCAGTTTTAAACTCTCCTGGTGGCATGGCAAGCAAACGCATAATCGATTGAACCGTTACACTTTTACCTGAACCAGATTCTCCAACAATTGCTAATGTTTCTTTTTCACACAAGTCAAAATTTACTTTACGGACCGCTTGTACCTCTCCGCCATATGTATGGAACGAAACAGATAGGTCCTTCACTTCTAACACTTTTTTCATCTTCATTCCCCTCCAAACTAACGACGATCTTTCGGGTCAAGTGCATCTCGTAATCCATCACCAATTAAGTTAAACGCAAGCATCGTTAAACAAATAAAGAATGCCGGGAAAAATAATTGATATGGATAATATTGTAATGCAGCAATCGCATCAGAACTCATCGTACCCCAACTAGCTCTAGGTGCTGGTACACCTAATCCTAAGAAACTTAAAAACGCCTCCGTAAAAATAGCCGTCGGGATTGTTAATGTTAACGTAACTAAAATCGGGCCTAATGTATTAGGTATTAAATGTTTCGATAATATTCGATAACTACTTGCTCCGAGTGATTTCGCGGCAAGTACATATTCTTCATTTTTCAATCGCATCACTTCTCCACGAACGATTCTGGCCATGTTTATCCACCCTGTAATCGTCATGGCGATAATCATCGTCCATAATCCTGGTTTCATAACAACCATTAATAAAATTACTACTAAAAGGTATGGTACACCAGATAAAATATCTGCCACACGCATCATATATTCATCTACTTTACCACCTAAATATCCTGAAACCGAACCCCAAATAATACCGATTAATACGTCAATAAACGCTGCCATTAAACCGATAAATAAGGAGATTTTTGCCCCATACCATGTACGAGCAAAGATATCACGGCCTAAATTATCTGTTCCAAACCAATGTTCAGCAGATGGTGACTGATTCGCCATCATTAAATCGTTGTCATAATAGTTGTGCCCTGATATAGATTCACCCGCAAATGACATCACACCTAAAAAGAGTATAATGAATACACCAAAAAGCGCTAATTTATTTTTACGGAATCGACGCCAAGCATCTTTCCAATAAGAAGTACTTTCTCCGGCTATTTTCTCAGCATCTGACTGCATATATTCCATTCGTTCAAAATCACTTTGATTTAATTGTGGTTGTGACATTACTGGTCCCCCTTTCCAGTAACTTTAATTCGAGGATCGATCAATCCATAAATAATATCGACAATTAAAATGGACACTAATAATAATACACTAAAGAATACGGTCGTCCCCATAATAACTGTATAGTCACGGTTCGTAATACTCGTTACGAATTCATTTCCAAGTCCTGGTATAGCAAAGATCTTCTCGATAATGAAACTTCCCGTTAATACTTGAACAACTAATGGTCCTAAGTAAGAAACAACAGGTAAAATGGCATTTCGAATACCATGACGGTAAATTGTCACACGACCACTTAAACCTTTTGCCTTAGCTGTCTTAATATAATCAGAACTTAATACATCCAGCATACTCGAACGCATTAGCCGTGCAATAAAGGCAAGTGGGGTCGTCGCGATGGCAACCGCCGGTAAAATTGTATGCCAAAAGGTGTCCATTTTTGCGATTGGAAATGCACCCATTTTGATAGCAAAGACATATTGTAATAGAGCCGCTAAAATAAAGCTCGGTACAGATATTCCTAGTACGGCAATAATCATCGCAACATAATCCCCAAATTTATTATGGTACAGTGCTGCGACAACTCCTAATAACACTCCAATAGAAAGAGCAATTAAAATCGCTTCGATTCCCAATACTAAAGAGTATGGAAAACTACGTGAAATAATATCGTTTACACTTTGACCAACATATTTAAATGATGGACCGAAATCCCATTTTGCTACTCTTACTAAATAATCCGTATACTGTACAAAAATCGGATCATTTAAACCATATAATTCGTTCATCTGTTCTTCAATTTTAGGAGGCAATTTTCGTTCTGATGCAAACGGACCACCTGGAGCTGCTTGCATTAAAAAGAAAGTAATCGTAACAATAAAAAACAAAGAAACGAAAATATATCCAATCCTCTTTAAAATATATTTAACCACGTGAACACACCTCCATACTAAACTCATTCATTATTTAAGAAGTTATTTATTCGTTCGAGGAACTACAATTCATTCTGGGGCAAGATATTGTAGATGTACAAAACATGAAAAAAGGGTGAAATGGATCACCCCCTTTTTCATGTGCAAACATGCATATTATTCTGCTTTGTAACCCCACTTAAGGTTGAATGCACCTACAGGTAGAGCCTCAATGCCTTTTACATTGTCTTTTGCAGCATATGTGTTTGTATAGAAGTAAACAGGAACGATTGGTAATTCTTCCATAAATAATTCTTCAGCTTCTTTTAAAATTTCTTGACGTTTGTCAGAATCAAGTTCTGCACGTGAATCTTCTAATAACGCTTTGAATTCATCGTTCTCCCAGTTCGTATAGTTGTTTCCACCAACTGTTTCGAATAACTCTAAGAAGTTAATCGCATCGTTAAAGTCTGCAATCCAACCCATACGACCGATTTGATAGTTTCCTTCTCCTAATGAGTCTAAGTAAACGTTCCATTCTTCGTTATTTAATTCAACATTTAAATCTAAGTTCTTATTCCACATATCTTGAACAGCTTGTGCAATTGCCGCGTGTCCTTCATCTGTGTTATAAGAAAGTTTAATTGCTGGTAATTCATCTAAACCTAATTCATCTAAACCTTTTTCTAAATATTTCTTCGCCTCATCAATATCATTATCTGCGAAGTATCCTTCTTCGTTCTCTTCAAACATGGAAGGTGGTACTAATGCCATTGCTGGCTTTTCTTCTGTTTGTGTAACATTATCTACAATTCCTTGGCGGTTAATAGATAAAGCTAATGCTTTACGGATATTTGCATTTGCTAACACTTCGTCTTCATGGTTAACTGCATAATAGTATAATCCAGCACGGTCAGCAATGTGTAATTCTCCCGCATCTTTCATCGATTGGATTGCCGCTAAAGGAATCGCATCAACAGGGTCTCCAATCCAGTCTAATTCATCATTTTCATACATAGATAATGCCGTTGACTCATCGTCAATCATATGCATGGTAACAGTTTCTAATTGTACCGTATCTGCATCCCAGTAATCTTCGTTTTTCTCAATAACGATACGGTCTTTATGCTCCCAAGAAACTAATTTGAATGGCCCGTTCGTGACGTAGTCGTCTCCAACATCTAAAGCCCATTTGTCATTTTTACTTGCAACATCTTTATTTAACGGATAATAAGTATGGAATGCTGTTAATTCTAAGAAATAATCTGTTGGCTGTTCTAACTCAACCACTAATGTTTTCTCGTCTTCTACTGTGATCCCAACGTCATCTAAAGATCCACCGTTTTCCTTTGCATCTTCCGCACCTTTAATTGGGTATAATTGATATGCATAGTCCGTATCTGCGCTTTCAGGATCTAACACCCATTTCCACGCATATTCGAAATCCTCTGCTGTAACAGGATCCCCATTTGACCATTCTGCATCTTCACGGATTTTAAATGTATATGTTAATCCGTCTTCAGATACATCAATGCTCTCAGCCATCGCTTCCTCTGGTTCTCCTTCTAAATTAATTCGAGTTAATCCCTCAAATATTTGGTCAAGTACTGCACTCGAAGTCGTATCAGATGAAGTACCCGGATGTAATGAAGGTGGCTCTGATTTAATATTAATGTTTAATGACTGATCGCCAGATGGTTCCGCGTTTTCAGCATTATTGTTTCCGCTTTCATCGTTGCCGTTATTTGATCCAGCATCATTATTTCCGCCACCACATGCTGCTAGAAATAACGAAAATGCGAAAGCGATTGTTAAAAGTAAAGACCATTTCTTCCAGTTCATCGTATGAACCCTCCCCTTTTTTAAAAATACAGATTTTATCTGATATTTCAATTATACATACTTTTTTTAACTTTTCCACAATTTGAGTTATAGTCGGAATATTCTGTGAACGGTTACATTCCGACTATCTTTTATTGCTTATGAAATGCTAAAAACATAAATCCAATGATACTAACAACTGTCGCTAAAACCATTGTCGTAAGGAACATATGTCCAAATCCTATTTCCATCGTGTTCGCAACGAACTGAAGCAATGTTTCTTTTTCTTCTCCTGCTTGCATTTGGCCAATTTTTTCCATAATGATTCCATAAAGGGCATCCTCATTTCCAGCTGGAATCGAAAACGTACTTACTGTCACGGATTGAATATCTGTACCTAACTGCTTTACACTGCTCGTCACAAAGCTTGCAAACACCATCGGAAAGATGGTCATTCCCATTTGTCTCATTAAAGATAATGTACCGAGTGACGAACCATACTCCTCTTCAGCAACCGTTAAACTCATCAATACATTTAGTGGTGCTCCTAATAAAAATCCTAGTCCGATACCTGCGAACATACTTGCAATAACGAACATAAACATATTGTCTACAAATTGATAAAAAAGTAAAAATCCCGTAAAACCGATGATCCCAGATAATATAATAGTTCTTTTTGGACCAATTTTGTCTGTTAAAAATCCACCAAGTCCTGAACCAATTCCAGATGCTATTGCCACAGGTGTTACCCAAAAAGCCGCACTTTCAACAGGGACTTGTAATACTTGTTCCACATAACTCGGTATAAATACAATCGTTGCTAAAAATCCACCCGATAAAATTCCTAAGAAAAGCGTTCCAATAAATGGCACATGACGCAATGTACTCGTCGCAATAATCGGGTCTTCTCCCCGCGCTTCCACTCGATACTCATGTCGTAAAAAGGCCACGCCGAGAATAACTGCCGCAACAATATAAGGTAAAACAGCAACCGATAACATACTATGTACCCATGCTTGTGGATCTAAGTTCGTTAAGCCCAACATAATAAATAGAATGAATAAAGATAAATATGCCGCACCAATTACATCTAAACGACCTTCACTTGTACGCTTTTCCTCATCCATTTTCCAAAGGCCCATACAAAATAAAAAGATTGCAATCGGTACATTAATTAAAAACATCCATTCCCATTTTCCTGTAAGATGTAAAATAAGTGCCCCTACATTCGGTCCAACAACTGCTGATAATCCATGCATCGACCCTAACAAACCGAGAAACTTCCCTTGATGTTCTTTTGGAACCGTTGTTAAAACATATGTAGAACCAATAATAAATATACCACCGCCACCAATCGCTTGAATGAAACGAGCGATTAATAACATCGTAAACGTTGGACTAAGAGCTACGAGAAAAGAGCCTAATCCAAATAAGAATATTTCAAATAAAAATAACTTTTTACGTCCATAACGATCCGACAATTTCCCAATAATAGGTACCGAAATCGCTAGGCCTAATGTATATAATGTAATCGCCCATGCGCCCCAACTCGGCGATACTTCAAACGATTGATATATCGTCGTTAATGCAGCACTAATAATTCCATTATCAAGCCCTGCCATAAATACCCCAATTGTAAATAAAATAATTGGCCACTTATATGACTGTTGTTGCACAAAACCACATCCTTCAATATTTTCCTACCATACATAAAAACACGAATACACCCTATCTTGTCGGATGAAAGAATCTACTATTTTTCATCTAGATGTATTCGTGTTTCCACGTTTTTACTTTACTTATTTAAAAAATGTTGCAATCCAATCAATGATATCATTGAAGAATGCTTTTACTTTTTCCCAAAACCCTTCATCTAAATTTATATCAAGATCGTCTAACCTGTCTTTAATTGTCGATGTAATATCTTCTAATTGATCCCTTACTTTTCCAAAATCGATATCTAAATCACGCATTTTATCAAATAAATCAATAAGTAATTGACGGTCTTCATCACTTAGAGTAATTTCTAAACGGTCTAACTGTTCAGACACGATTTGTTCCACATCTTCTCGTGTTGCCGGTTTTTCCTCTGAAATTACCTTTTTAATTTCTGTCATTAATGCTGTTACTTGTTCATCGGAAAGTCCTTCTTTATCTGCTAAATCAGATGTAATTTCTAGTTCATCATTCGCAACTTCCATTCTTCCTTGATCAAGCTCCACCCCACTAGCATCGTATGCTTTATAAATACCAGATAATGCGGATTCACCTGTTACTTGAATGGGGGACCCTACTTCAATCACTGCATTTTCAATCCCAGCTGTTAATAATGCATTACGATACATATCTGCATTTACTTTTGTTATATTGTTCGCTGTTAAAATTTGTACAGCAATGCCATGCCCTTCTTCTTTCGGTGTAATTTTTACAGAAGAGTACATATTTGAATTTGGGTCTCCATTAATATAATGTGCGATATCTTGTCCAGTTACACTATATTCTGTATCTCCATCTTCTACACTTAAAATATCTTTTACTTCCGCTTTTTGTGCCTCATTTAAATTTCCACCATAAACGACAATCGTTTCACCTAATAAATCTTCTTCTGTTTTCGCAATTTCTGCTGCCTCTACAAATGGTGAAAACTGTATCATTAATCCAAAAACTAAGATTCCTACGAGTAACCATTTACTAAATCGTTTCATCATCAAATCTCCTTTATTCCTTTAAAAATGGACATTTCCGTATACATATTTTATGCTTTCTATGGTAAAAATACAATGAACAATATTCGACATATAGATAAAGCAGTAACTTTGCCTTCCCCTACCTATTCCGTTTACAATATTACATAGATAAATAATCATATGCTTTTATCTTTAGTATTGAAGGTAGAAATACGAGCATACGTGCATATAAATTACATCTGTTTGTAAGAACATCACTTGAATAAAAATATAGGAAGTGTGAAATATTGGGAATAGTCATTGTAGACGTTTGTAGTGTAAATCCAATTATGACATTAGATATTGAAACAATTATTGAATCAGAATATCCAGAGGTAGCTGTCATCGTCAATAGTTGCCTTTCCTTTTGTGGACTATGTGCAAATAGCCCTTATGCTCAAGTAAACGGCAAACTCGTACACGGAAAAACAGCTGAACAATGTTTAGATAATATACGAAAACAAATTGAAAAAGAACTAGAAATGTATGCATAGTTTCTAGTTCTTTTTTGTTATAAACTTCTTTGTAAGATTTGTAGAACATCTTCTTTTTGAAGACGTTTAAAGTTCCCACAATTTGGTGCCGTCTCCATCGTTTTATGTGCAATTAAAGAAAATGTCTTATCATCATGAATGTCATAATGCTCCAAAGAGGAAGGTGCGCCCCATTCTTTCCATAAGCTAGCTAATGATTCAATACCTTCTTGAGCAATTTGTTTATCTGACTTTCCATTAGCATCTACCCCAAAAACATTTACAGCAAATCGTTTAAACCTACTAACATTTTCATCATCTAGTACATATTCCATCCATTTCGGGAATAAAATCGCCATGCCCCCACCATGTGGAATATCATGTACAGCTGAAAGTGCATGTTCAATATGGTGTGTACCCCAATCTCCAACAAATCCCATATTCATTTGATCACTTAATGCGATGGAACTTGCATAAGCAATCGTTTCTCGATATGATTCATTGGACAAGTCTTCTAATAACTTCGTTCCCGTCGTTGCAACATTGCGTAATGCCGCTTCCAAAAACTCATCTTGAATATTCGTATTGTTTCCGTGATGAAAATAATGTTCCAACAAATGACTCATCGTATCCACAACACCGTTTATCGTATGTTTACGAGGAACAGAAATCATTAATGTCGGATCCACAATGGAAAATTTCGCTCGTGAAAATGAGGAAACAAATGCGCGTTTCTCTTTCGATTCTTCATTTGAAATGACCGCACTCAAACTTAACTCTGCACCTGTACCTGCTAAAGTAACAATGGAACCATAAGGAATCCCATCAATTGCCCTCGTTTTTCTGCAAATAATATTCCACACATCTGCTTCCGTCCTCGCTCCAACGACAATTGCCTTCGTGCAATCGATGACACTTCCACCGCCAACCGCTAATATAAAATCAATCTTCTCCCGTTTACAAATATCAATGCCACGACGAACTGTCGATAATTTGGGGTTGGATGCCACCCCCATTAGTTCGACCCATTCCACATTCGCTTTCTTCAATTCATAGGTAATTTTTTCATAAACCCCGTTTCGCTTAATACTTCCACCGCCATAAACGAGTAAAATTTTTCTACCATACTTCCCTATTTCATTACTTAATTGATCTATTTGACCTTTTCCAAATAATAATTTAGTCGGATTATAATACATAAATGGTTGCATCGTTTTTCACCTCTTTATTTGAATTTTCACTCTAATGTAGGGAAAAAAAAGGGGTAATGTACATTACCCCTTTAAATACGCTACAGCATCAATTTCTACTAAAACATCTTTTGGCAAACGACTTACTTCAATTGTCGCTCTCGCCGGATATGGCTTGTTTAAATAACGACCATAAATTTCATTTACTGTACCAAAATTATTCATATCACTTAAATAGATTGTAAATTTCGCAACTTGAGAGAAAGATGCTCCAGCCTCCAACAAAACTGTCCGTAAGTTCTCCATTACTTGGATTGTTTGCTTCTCAATTCCGTCTACTACTTCTCCTGTTTCTGGATTTATACCGATGGCACCTGATGCATATAAGAAATCACCTGCAACAATCGCTTGAGAATAAGGTCCAATCGCTTCTGGTGCTTTATTTGTAAAAATTTCTTTCATCTCATTTCATCCTCTCTTTTTTTACTATAATCTTATCATAACAATTAATTCCCTGTATGAAAACCACTACATGGCTTCTTTTCGTTATTTTTGGAAATTTTCCTTTTGCTCTAATACGTCACGAGCATAATAAATATCTCCATAACATGCATCGTATTTAGCAGCCTCTTTACGTAAACATGAATAATGATTCGTGTCATCTAATTTTTCATACATTTCTTTTGAAAATTGAATCGCGATATCTAAATTATAGTTCGTTTCATGTTCTTTTACATATGCAATAAACCCGAGCCCAAAATTATATGACTGAACCGCTAACTCCAACTCGCCATTCGCCCGTTCCAATGCATGTGAAAAATATTGGACCCCTTGTTCAATCGATTCGGTTCGGCTTTTGATACAACCAATTTCCCCACAGGAACTTTCTGATGACTGCATCGGATCCTTTCCTCTACCACCAGATTCTTGTAGCATCATTGCCAATAATACATCCACATATTCTTCTACATGGTATTTTTTTGCGTACTTTGTAACGGTTTTTCGTTCATTTTCTACATGATATATTTGTAAATCTTCCATTAACTGCTTTTCATCTGAATGACGATCAACAAGTAAGGAAACTGTGACCAATATGCCACTTATCAATAATATAATTGATAAAACACTCCGCCCTGTTCTTTTTTGTCCCATCCTAAAAACCTCATCTTAAGATAATATTTCTTTTTTACGCCATTTTCCAAATTTATAATATAGAAAAGCTAATACACTACTGAGCACAAAACTCGTTCCCATACCAATGGCAATACCAACTTCCTTATATTGTTGTGAGAAAAAATACGTTAACGGATACCTTAATATCCAAAAAGATACAATATTTAATATTAATACTTGATACATTGCCCCAGAGGCACGAACGACTCCATTTAAAACAAAATTAATGCCTAGAAATGGGAAACAGAATGCCATAATACGTAAATACGTTACCGCAAATTGTACAGCTACTACATCACGAATAAATAGTTGTACAAAGAAAGGTGCAAATAATATAATAACAAGTCCAATCACACTCATACAAATAAAATTGTATAACAATCCATATGTTGCAATTTTATCCACTCGCTTCCAATTCTTCACACCCATATTTTGCCCTGCCATACTATTTACCGCCGTCCCAAGCGCCTGTGCCGGTATCATAATCAAACTATCTAATCTTTGCGCAGCACCGAAGCCACCGACAACAGCTGAACCAAACGTTGTCACGACACTCATAATGGCAGCAGAACCAGCCGAAATAACAGACATTTGTAAGCCAGCCGGAATCCCTAATTTTAATATAAGCGATACTTCTTTTGCAGTTGGTAATTTAGGCATTTGAAAAGGCACTAAGTTACGTCGTATGACATAAAATAACCCATATACAAAAGCAATCCCTTGAGATAGTATCGTTGCATATGCTGCCCCATCTACACCTAAATGGAATCCTTCAATAAATAAAGGATCAAAAACAATATTTAATATGACAGCAATAAACACAAACCGTAATGGACTTTTACTATCTCCTACCGCACGTAAAATTGTGCTAATAAAATTATAACCGAATAAAAAAAGTACCCCAATAAAATTTATTTGTAAATAACGAGTTGCATACGGCATTAAGTTTTCTGGAGTACGTAATAGTTGCAACATATGCTCAGCGAAAAGAACACCGACAATTGCCATGATGACAGATAAGAAAAGTAACGTAACGACGAATGCATTCACATAATTCTTTAGTCCTTCCTCATCTCCACGTCCCTTTTGTTGGGACAATATCGTTAAGGCAGCATTGTTTAATCCAATCACAAATGATAGCAATGTAAAAACAATGACACCTGAAACAGCTACGGCTCCTAAAGCATCCGCACCTAGTAAATTACCAATCCATAAACTATCGACCACTTGATACGATGTTTGTAATAGATTTGCTAAAATAATCGGACCTGAAAAGAAAATTAATTGTTTAAAAATATTTCCTTCCGTAAAATCATACTGGCTTTGCAATGTATATCGACTCCTATCAACATATTTGTTATTTTACCATAGGAATAGCTTATTTGATGTAATAAATACAATTTTGAAAATTCTATATTTTCAATTAATTGGTTTTAGTATATAATAGTGGAAAGTAGATTAGGAGGCTGATATTCATGATGGATCATTCGTTAACAATTGGCGCTATGATGGAACGTGCAGAGAAGTTTTTCCCGAAAAAGGAGGTTATCTCTCAAACACATGATAAAATTCATCGATTGACGTACAAAGAAATTGGAAAACGAACACGAAGCTTAATGAGTGCTTTAGAGAAACTCGGCATTCAAAGAGGCGACCGTGTCGGTACGCTCGCTTGGAATACTCACCGTCATTTAGAAATTTATTTTGCCGCACCAGGAATGGGAGCAGTACTCCACACAATCAACATACGACTATCACCCGAACATATTATTTATATCATCAATCATGCAGAAGATAAAATTATTTTTGTAGATGAAGATATTTTCCCTTTAATCAATCAACTCCATGAACACTTCACAACCGTAAAAACTTTCGTAGTGATGACAGACAAAGACACTTTACCCGAAACAACTTTAACCAATGTATATTCATATGAAGATTTAATTCGTGACGGGGATGAAACATACGAATTTTTAGAAGATATTGATGAGCGTGACCCAGCTGGAATGTGTTATACTTCTGCAACGACTGGAAAGCCAAAAGGAGTTATTTATACACACCGTTCTATCGCATTACATAGCTATGCACTTGGGCTAGCAGATTCAGCGGCAATATCCGAATCAGATGTTGCAATGCCTGTCGTGCCACAATTCCACGTAAATGCTTGGGGAATGCCATTTGCATGTACTTGGTTTGGGTCTACACAAGTAATGCCTGGCCCAAGATTTACACCTGAGCTACTTGCACGCTTGATTGAAGAATATAAAGTAACGATTACAGCAGGCGTCCCAACAATATGGCTCGGCTTATTAAAAGAAATCGAAACAAATGAATATGACTTATCCAGTTTGCGTGGCATACTATGTGGTGGTTCTGCTGCACCAATCGGCATGATTCGTGCATTCGAACAAAAACATCATATTCCATTCTTCCATGCTTATGGTGCAACAGAAACAACACCACTTGCTACATTTTCTCGATTAAAGAGTTATCAAACAGACTTATCCATGGAGGAAAAAATTCAAGAAAGAACACGACAAGGTATACTAGCACCTGGTTTAGAAATGAAAGTTGTCGATGAGAATGGCGACATCCCTTGGGACAATGAATCCATGGGTGAATTATTATTACGAGGACCATGGATTGCTAGCGAATATTATAATGACGATCGAACAGAGAAATCATTCGTAGATGGTTGGTTTCATACCGGAGATGTTGTAACAGTAGACGAAGAAGGTACAGTCAAAATTATTGACCGGACGAGTGACCTTATAAAGAGTGGTGGAGAGTGGATTTCTTCTGTTGAACTTGAGAACGTACTAATGGCACATGAAGCTGTATTTGAAGCATGTGTTGTCGCTGTACCAGATGAGAAGTGGCAAGAGCGCCCGATTGCGTGTGTCGTTTTACATGATGGGTATGATGGCAAAGTAACGAAAGAAGAGTTACTCGACTTTTTAAAGCCACAGTTTGCGAATTTTTGGATTCCTGATGACGTTTTATTTGTCGAGGAAATACCGAAATCGTCTGTCGGAAAGTTTTTAAAGCGTGAATTACGTAAAACAGTTTTAGCAGCCATAGAACAATAAATAAAAACCGAATGTTCGTTATATGCTTCCCACAAAAAGCTAACGAGCATTCGGTTCTTTTATGATACATATTGCTTTTTCCAACTTTTTCGTTCTCCCTATTCACGATTATTGTTTGTTTCCAAAAATATAATTAACTAAGTTATCCAATGTTGAAACATCACTCGTTATAAGAAATACTGGCATAATCATAATGACAAAAATAACCGCAACATAGGATAATACCCATTTCGAAAAACCACTTGCTACAGCTCTCATTATTTTCTCCCCCTTCCCTTTCTTGTGTTGATATTTTATAATATTCTGACTATTTATGCAAGTATTTTTGTCTAAATTGTGAACATTTTCAGGAAAAAGTGGTAAATGTCTAGTTCTAGTTATCCTTTAAAGGGAAATGACGAAATTTATTACAGCTAAATTGACATATACATCAGCATATTGCGAGTGTTGTGGAGTTAAAAACGAAGATTACACGGTCTACAAAAATGGAACGAAAATATCATGGATTACATTGCCTATTTCAGGAGCTTATCCAACATACAGCTTAAGCTACAATGGAAAAGGTAACTAGTATATAAACAGCCATATGAAACGTAGGAAATGTACGTAGACTCCTGCGTGAAAAAAGGCCTAGATAAGACAAGTGAAGGCAAAGCCTGAACTTGGCTTAGCAGCCGCACACGGAAAGCGGAGTACATTTCCGAAGTGACGTATTCACGCTATTCTTATTGGCTCCACATCATTAAATATTAGATGACTTTAAAAGGGTCACCAATACCATTTGACAAAGGGCCAATCCTCTGTACATTTTTTCTGTTTTATGCATAAAAAAGGTGCCAGTGAATTTTCTCCACCAACACCAAATATTGTAGAGCCAGAGAATTCTTCCGGCGTAGATAAAAATTTTGTAAGGCATCTCCAGAAAACTACTCTGTACATTTCTAATTTGATTATCTAGCAATAACTAATCGTTTTGCAGCAATCTTTCCAAGTTATGGCTGAAACATGTTGTTTTATATACTTAATAATTGTTTTATATCTTCTTCTGATAACGTAGAAAGCATCGACTCACCTGGTTGGATCACTTGGTCAATCAATTCACGTTTTTTCTGTTGCAATTCATAAATCTTTTCTTCAATCGTCCCTTCGGCAATTAAGCGAATGACTTGAACGACATTTTTTTGGCCAAAACGATGTGCACGCCCTGCCGCCTGATCTTCCACTGCTGGATTCCACCATAAATCATACAATATGACCGTGTCCGCCCCTGTCAAATTCAAGCCTGTTCCACCTGCACGCAACGAAATAAGAAATACACTATTTTCCCCTTCATTGAATGCTTCACTCATTTCTACACGTTTTTTCGCAGGTGTTTCACCATGGATATAAAAGTATTTTATATGACGTTTCTCTAACTCTTTTCTTATAATGTCATGCATCGATGTAAATTGCGAAAAAATGAGCATCCGTTTATTGTCTGCTATACTTTGCTCGATCATTTCTAACAGGCGCTCTAACTTTCCCGAGGTTCCTTCATAATTTTCTAAAAACAGGGCAGGGTGACAACAAAGTTGACGTAGTCGAGTAATTCCAGCCAAAATTTTCATCCGATTCTTTTGGAAACTTTCTCCAACTATAGAGTCTTGCGCATCTCGTTGTACTTGTTGTAAATATCCAACATATAAATGTTTTTGTTCCTCGGTTAATTCGGAAATAGAGGTCGTTTCAATTTTATCTGGTAATTCTTTTAACACATCTTCTTTCACTCTTCGTAAAATAAACGGACGTGTTAAAGACGCAATTTTTTCATTCGGTAGTTCGCGGAAAGTCTTTAAATTTGGCATAAGCCCCGGCAATACAACTTGGAAAATAGACCATAATTCGTCGATAGAATTTTCAATCGGAGTTCCGCTTAAGGCAAAACAATTACGGGCGTTTATTTCACGTATCGCTTTTGCTGTCTTCGTTTCATAGTTTTTAATAAATTGTGCTTCATCTAATATTAATGTATGGAAAAAACGCCCTTTTAATAATTCAATATCTTGACGTGCGGTCCCATATGACATCACCCAAACATTTGCCTGTTCATGTAAATCCATCAATGTTGCCCTTTCTTGCCTCGTTCCAGAAATAACCGCTACATCTAAATGTGGTGCAAATTTCGTACACTCATGCTTCCAATTATATACGACAGAGGACGGCACAATAACTAAATGCGGGTTTTCGGAATGCTCAGACATTAAATAGGTAATCGTCTGAATCGTTTTTCCAAGTCCCATATCATCTGCTAAAATACCACCTAAACGATATTCACTCAACGATTTAAACCATTGATAACCAGCCTCTTGGTAAGCTCGCAACGTCGCATTCAATCGATCTGGAACTTCATAGCTCGTCTGTTCTGGTGATCGCAATTGTTGTAATAATTTTCGAAACGATGGATCATAACTTTTCTTCAAATCGAGCAATTCATCTACTTGCATACTATGGTATGCCGGTATCTCCATCTTTCCATCATGTAATTGCGAATCTTTAATGTCTAACGTAGAAACAAGGTTTTGAATGGATGCAAACTGTTCATTTTCCAACGAAACAATGGTTCCATTTCGCATACGGTAAAAACGTTTTTTCTCCATAACAGCTTGTAACATCGCCGTTACCTCTGCCTCTTCCACTCCAGAAATGTCAAAACTTATTTCCAATAAATTTGTCGTTTCATCAATCCGAACGGCACTATTTGGAATCGGTTCAACTTCAGCCATCATCGCCTGAATATCTGCTGTTAAATATACTTCAACATATTCATCTAACTGTGGCAAAATCGTATATAAAAACTCATACACTTCTTCATCTTCATATAATTGAATGAACAATGTTTCCCCATTATATTTAAAGTTCGACTGTTCAATAAAATGCATAATTTGTTCTTCTTTTTCCATATCACGAATAATAATTTTTTGTTGCTTTTTCTTCGTATGTTGAAAAGGATCTATTTTATGAGCACCATAATGATATTCGAGTTTCCCTGTTATTTTTTCGCCATCCATCTCTAAATATAACTTCGCGATTAATGGAGCCTCCACAATATCATCCTGAATGGACTCATTCATTTCCACTGGCGTAATTTGCCTTATTTTCGGTAAGGTTTCTGAAAAAAATGTGTCCTTTAACGACGATGGAATTGGCATCACAAAGGATCTTTTTTCCACACGACCAAATTCATGCAATAAATTTCGTTGTAATGGTCCTAAAAAGTAAAATGTTCCACCTTGGTACAATGCATTGTACATCGTTAAATCATAAATTGGTGTCTCTTCATTTCCCTCTACATATAGTGCTAAATTATCTTTATAATCCTTTACCGAAAATTGCAACGGTAACTTGTCTGTCTCTATTTGCACAGACGTATATACTTCTTTATCATTTGATCCTGTTAGGTACACCGTACGTTTTTGTAATTTCTCCAGCAATAATTGTAAATTGGAAGGAGAAAGGAGTAAATGACGACGGTCATAAGCATTTCCCGGGTCATAACGACGATCCGTATATACATCTCCTGTTTGAATAGACGATTGTAACAATTCAAAGATAGCCATATCTTGCTGTAAAAAATAATGATCTTCCGGGCGAAAGCTAAATTTTTTCGTAAAGAAATGCTCTTCTCCGTGCAATGCATGATATAACAAATCACGAATTTGATGCACAACATACAAATGGTCTGTCCCTGTCTTTATTTGCAACCATATTTTCCCTGTATATTCCACATTTATTTCGTACGCTATTTTCATTGGTATTTTGTTTAAGACATATGACGTATCATGTAATTCATATTGAGAAACATTTTGAATAAAGTGTTCTGCAGTAGCACGGTTCATCGCTTTTATCGCTTCTTTTTCTTGATCACTTATTTCTAATAGAACCGCGACGATATGCTTACACGTATGATATACCGCAAAATTCGGGCATTCGCAATATGGCTTAATCGTTCCTTGATCAATGTGGTTCATATCCACTTCCACATAATAAGAAGATGTTCCTTCTACTTCTGCAAACCAAGCATCACTGTTTTTATTAAAACTTAACCCATGAACACGACCTAAATGATAATATTGTAAACCTCGCTCATATATTTTTGGCGAAAATAATTGTTGAATATTCGTATGTGTTAATTTTTGCCCCATCCATATCTATCCTTTATCGTTAAATTCGATTCCTTTAAGCTTTACGTGGATTACGTCTTCCTGATAAAACTAAATACAAATAGTACGTTAATGCAACAATCGCAGAAACTGCGGATACGATATAAATATATTTATAGCCGAATAAAAATGCAATCTGTCCAAACACCATCGCACCAATCCCAACACCTAAGTCAAAGAAAGAGAAAAACGTTGCATTTGCCATTCCTTTTCGATTCACCTCAGCTTTATCTACCGCCCATGCTTGTAATGCAGGTTGAATCATGCCAAAACCAAATCCGTATAAACTTCCTGCAACTATTAACGTTACGGTGTTCGGTAACCATGCAAGTAATAACATCGCAGTAAATACGAGTAATATACCTGGTGGGATCACATATAAATCTCCTCTATTATCATATATTTTCCCAGCAAAAATACGAGATAACATTAAAAATGCTGCATAAAAAATAAAATACATTTCAATTCCAGCTACATCTTTTTCTACTGCATGTAACGGAAGAAACGATGCAATTCCACCGAATGTCAATGTAATAAAAAATAATATAATTGCAGGATTAATCGCTGACTTTTCTAATACGTCAAAGCGGGCTACTTTTGTTCGATGAGGAGACTGTGCTACTTTTTTATATTTTATGTTCATCGATAACAAAAATGCTATGACACCTAATGTAGCACTGCTTAAAAAGAGTGCTTTAAATGAAATAACACCTACCAGTGAAAGACCTAGAGCGGGGCCAAAAGCTAAAGCTAAATTACCAGAAAGCCCATAGTAACCCATTCCTTCTCCACGTCTTGTTGGTGGTATTAAGTCTGTTGCAATTGTACCTGAAGCTGTCGTTGAAAATCCCCATCCGACTCCTTGTATAACACGCATGACGAATAACATTACCATACTTGTCATGAAACCGAATGTCCCAACAGATATAATAAATAAAAGTAGGCCAAATAAATAGACTCGGCCTCTTCCTTTTGTTTCTAATGCATGTCCTGCATACGGTCGAAACAAAAGTGCTGAGAAAGTAAAAATACCAACGATTAGTCCGACTAATTGATCTGAACCACCTAGTTCTTTGACGAAAATCGGTAATGTTGGTAACGTCATTTGAAACCCTAAAAAAATAAAAAAGTTCGCAAGCCAAATAAATGCGAAATCTTTCGTGAAAATCTTATCTTGATGATCATCTTGCATACATTATCTTCCTTTCCTTCTTAATAGTATACATGAAGGAAAAACCAATTTAAAGCTAATGATTTGCTTCGTTTGTCATTAGTTTGCACATTCTTATGTAAAATATAAAAATGAGGTTTGGATAGAAGAGGAAATGATCGATAAGACCAAGAATTAGCGAATGAATAAAGCGAGTTTGTCGCGTATATGATGATTATTCACCCAATTCATGTGTCTGTATCGTATTCCAACTATACCCAAACCTCATCATTATGTTGTTTTTGTTTTTATAGATCGTCAAAACCGTTTAAATCACTTGTTTTCGTATATTGTCTTGATGTTTGTTCAAAAAAGTCCGTTTTTGTACCATCAAAATTATCTACATAGGCACGAATCCATTTCATCGGGTTTTCCGTATACTCTGGATATAACTCACTTAATCCCATCATTCGTAACATTTTATTGGCACGATATTTCACATAACCAGCCATTTCATCTAAATTAATACCGTCCACATCTTTTAAAACATAAGTCGACCATTCAATTTCTAATTCAACAGAATCACGGAAGCTATCATATACCCATGAAATAAATTCCTCATTGTTATAAGATGGATTTTCCGCTAATGTTGCACGGAACATTTCCGAAATGAAGCGACCATGTTCTAATTCATCACGGTTAATATAACTTACCATTGTAGACGTTCCAACCATTTTATTATGACGTGCTAAATTATAAAAGAACGCAAATCCAGAATAGAAGAACATTCCTTCTAATAAAATCGTATATACCATCGTTTTTAGGATGTTTTCAATCGTTGGCTCTTCGGCAAATTTATTGTAATGGTGCATAATCTTTTCGTTTCGTTTTAATAAAACAGGATCTTTTCTTCCGAGTTCAAATGATTCATTTTGTTCTGCAAGTGAAACGACAGAAGATAGTACATATGAATATGATTCGTTATGTACCGCCTCTTGTTGTGCGATGACTGCCATAATTGACTGGACAGATGGATCTGTCGCATATAATGAAAACAGTAACGCCGTTCTCGTCTGTGGTGCGTCTAATGTCGATAATAACCCAATAATTTTTAAATAAGCATCACGTTCTTCTTCTGTTAACGTAGGGAACTGCTTAATATCACTCGACATGTTCACCTCATCTGCTTGCCAATAATTTCCGACTAATCGTTTATACATTTTATACCAATGTGGATACGCAATGTCGTTCCAATTTAAAATACCACTCGATTTTCCACCGAAAATCCCCGTTGATTTGTTCGGGTTACGCGGTTCTAACGTTTTTGCACGTTCAAGCAGTAACTCTGACATCTTCTAACACTCCTTCTAGCCAGTTATCAATTAATACTTCTTGGGAGCCTCTTGGGGACTGTTCGATTTTCAAACCGTCCCACTTACTCTCATAAAACTTCACTAATTTATCCACAGCTCCACAAAACATAGCATCTCCACCAAATTGTGTATCGCCTGAACCAAATACTGCTACATTATTCGGTTTATAGCCGACTTCTAATACAAAATCTTTCACTTCATCTGGCGTTCCACCCATATCCCACGTAAATGTGCCGAGAAATATATAATCGTACACACTTAAGTCTGGTACATAATCAATGCCAATCGATAACATATCGACCTCTATTCCTTCACATACTAATTTCCGTTCAATATGTTCCGCAATCTCTTCTGTATTTCCGCTATAAGATAAATAAGCAATTAAAGTTCTCATGAATGACACCACTCACATTCTTCAATATCGTTCGCAGTAGATCGAACATAATACGATGTTTTTAGCCCCTCTTTCCAAGCTTGTACGTGTAAATTTAATAAAACAGACGCACGAATCGTATTTGGTACATACATATTAAATGAAATACTTTGATCAATATGCTTTTGTCTTACTGCGTTTTGCTTTACAGACCAACGCTGATCTACAATATATGCAGAACGACGATAAATGTTATACGTTTTATGGTCTAATGCTGGTGCAGTGACTGGAATTTTGAAGTCCTTTTTCTCCTCGTAATAGAACACTTGGAAAATCGGGTCAATACTCGCAGTGGATCCTGCAATCATCGCTGTTGATGAGTTCGGTGCTACTGCCATTAAATACCCATTACGAATACCATTTTCTTGTACTTCTTGTTTTAATGCTTCCCACTTTTCACCTTTATATCCACGTGAAGTGAAATAGCTTCCTGATTGCCACTTACTTCCTTCAAAGAGACGGTAAGCTCCTTTTTCTTTACTTAATTCCATACTTGCTTGAATCGTTAAATAAGCAATTTGTTCATATAATTCATCCGTGTAAGTTAATGCCTCTTCTGACTCCCATTCGATACCTTTCAGTGCAAGCAAGTGATGCCAACCGAACGTTCCTAAACCTACCGCTCTATATTTCTGGTTTGTCAGCTGTGCTTGTAAAATCGGCAATGTGTTCATATCGATGACATTATCCAACATCCTTACTTGAATCGGAATGAGTCGCTCTAAAACACCTTCTGGTACTGCGCGACCTAAGTTGACAGAACTTAAGTTACAAACAACATAATCCCCAGTTTTGTACTTTTTCACAATAACATCTTCATTTTCAATATACTCTTCTAAAAACTCTGTTGGTGATTGATTTTGTGTAATTTCTGTACAAAGGTTAGAACAGTAGATGATGCCAGCATGACTATTTGCATTCATACGGTTTACTTCATCACGGTAAAACATAAACGGTGTACCTGTTTCTAACTGAGAAATCATGATACGTTTCATAATATCAATTGCCGGTACTTTCTTTTTCGTTAAACGTTCATCGCGGATACATTCTTCATATTTCGTCCGCCACGTTCCAGCACCTTTTTCTTCATCATAAAAATCTTCTAAGCTATACCCCATCACTTGTCTTACTTCATGTGGGTCAAATAAATACCAGTCACCACGTGCTTCTACTTGTTCCATAAAGTAATCTGGTAAACATACCCCAGGGAAAATATCATGTGCTCGCATACGTGCATCCCCGTTATTTAATTTTAAATCTAAAAACGGTTCAATATCGATATGCCATACATCTAAATAAATCGCGATCGCACCTTTTCTCGTACCTAACTGGTCTACACTTACCGCTGTATTATTTAACTGACGAATCCATGGCACAACACCACTCGACATTCCTTTAAATCCTTTGATTGCACTCCCACGGCCTCGGACTTTCCCCATATAAACACCAATTCCACCGCCGTTTTTTGATAACTGTGCTACGTCTGTATTCACATCGTAAATCGATTGTAAACTATCCTCGACTGTATCGATGAAACAGCTAGAAAGTTGTCCATGTGTTTTTCCTGCGTTATTCATTGTCGGTGTTGCAACCGTCATATATAAATTACTTAAAGCCCAATAAGCTTCTAAAATATAATCCATTCGTTTCTCGCGATCTTCATCCTGCATTAAATGCATGGCGATAATCATCCAACGTTCTTGTGGCAATTCAAACACGTTTTTCTCATGGTCTGTCGCCAAATACCTTGTCGCTAATGTATAAATCGCTAAATAGTGAAATAAACTATCGCGTTCTTGTTCGATCTTACTTCCTAAAAAGTCGATCTCTTCTTTTGTATATTTTTCTAATAATTTATTCGTATAAATGCCTTTATTCGTTAATTGATTAATTAATGTATAAAAATCTCCATATTTTTCAGCTGGATCATATCCGCGGTTAGCTGCAGCTTGTTCATACAATTGTGCCGCATATAAACGACTGGCAAAGTATGTCCAATCCGGATTAGCTTCATCAATATTTTCTAATGCGATTTTAATCATTTCGATGTGAACATCTAACCCTGTCACATTCTCTGTTGCGTTGAACATCTTTTCTTTATATGGTGTGACATCTACATTTAATCCTTCTTGTGCCAACGTCATTAATGCTTCTACCTTGTTTTCTACCTCTAACATGCTCATCTATAAATCCCTCCTGAAAAATGATCCCCGTATTCCATATGGTGATCGCTTCGTTTCCTGTTCTCCTACGTATGTACATGTATAATAAAAAGCCGTTTATTCGCATGAGGAATAAACGGCTAAAAAGACAACAAAATATGTACTATTTCAATATCCATGCCGTTTCGAAAATCCCTCACCCCGGAGAAGTGAAACTAATGCGATTAGGCAGGTCTCCTGACTTATATGTATCTCCAGAACCCCTTCCTATATGTGTTGCCTTTCTCTCGATAAACAACTACATATAGTGAGCATGTCCTTTCATATAAACAACATAATTACAGTTGCGGGGGCAGTTCTAGCTTCCCACTAGATTCCCTTTTTAAGACTTTCGTATGTCACCTTAATCACTATATATTGTGTATTCAATTTTATATTTCATCTATATATTGTGTTTTAATCTTAACATATTCATTTTTATGATGCAATATATTTTTACAAATTTAGCGATTATTAGCATAGCATGTTTATAGATTTGTAACACTAATTTAGTTTTGATACACTTCTAAGCGCATAAAGAAATCTTTTATAAATTGATAAAACAATTTTTCGGTTGGTAATAATTCACGTTCAGCAGGAATAATCGCACCGACTGATCGTTTCAAACTAGGTTCGGTAATAGGAACCTTTACGGTAGCACGTGGCAAACAATCCACCAATGTTACTTCCGGAATTAATGTCACACCTAATCCCGCAGATACAAGTCCTTTAATCGCATCTAAATCTTTTCCTTCAAATGAAATTTTCGGTTGGAAACCACGTTGTAAACAACCTTCCATAATGACATCGTGTAAAATAAACCCTTTAGGAAACATGACAAACGATTCATCGCGCAATTCGATTAATTTTAACGAAGACCTGTTTGCAAGAGAATGATTGCTCGGTAACAAAGCGACAATATCTTCTGTAAAAAGAACTGTACTTTTTATTTTCTCTTGGTCTTGTGGTAATGGCCCTAATAACGCAATATTAATTTCGCCCTTTTTCACCCAATCAAGTAGTTCACTATGTGTCCCTTGATTTAGCACGAATTTTACATCTGGATACTGTTTTCGGAAATAAAAAATAGCCGTCGGTAATATATAAGATGCTAAACTGGCTGCAAAACCTATATGAATGGTTCCTTTTTTAGGATCGGTATATTCAATCACTTCTTGTCTTGCGTCATCAATCACATTGATCGCTTTTTCCATATGTTCTAAAAAAACTTTCCCAATCCTCGTTAGTCGAACCGTTCTTCCTTCACGAATAAATAAATCTACCCCGAGTTCTTCTTCTAAATTAAAAATTTGTCTGCTTACTGCTGATTGCGCTACATGCAAAGCATCTGCCGCTTCCGTTACATGCTCACGTTTTGCAACTTCAATAAAATATTTTATTTGTCTTAACTCCATTTTTGTCACCTCGTATTTTCTATTATCTCATAAAAGCATTAATAATATCTATTAATAATATTGTTTAGATTGATACATGTATGATAAATTAGTAATAGAGGAATTATATAGAATAGATGGAATAGACGGAATTAATAGAAAGAAATGGGAGGCGAGCATCATGACTCAACTAGAGCGCGTCGTTTCAAAGGAAGAACAAGAAGTAATCGACTATATGGACGAACTTTATGAAAAAATAAAAGCACGTGACGCACATGAAGTGGAGTTTTTACAAGCTACAAAAATGTTACTAAATTCTCTTGTGCCAGTCTTTGTGAAGAATCGCACATATAGAGAAAAAAATATATTAGAACAATTGATTGAACCCGAAAGAATCATTACATTTCGGGTTCCGTGGATAGACGATAACGGAAAGACACACGTAAATCGTGGGTACCGCGTACAATTTAACAGTGCCCTTGGCCCGTATAAAGGTGGCCTTCGTTTCCATCCAAGTGTAAATTTAAGTGTTATGAAGTTTTTAGCCTTAACACAAATTTTTAAGAACTCTTTAACTGGCCAACCAATTGGTGGCGGGAAAGGTGGTGCAGACTTCGATCCAAAAGGGAAGTCTGATAACGAAATTATGCGTTTCTGTCAAAGTTTCATGACCGAATTATATCGCCATATCGGTCCGGACATAGATGTACCTGCAGGAGATATTGGAGTTGGAAAACGTGAAGTTGGTTATATGTTTGGTCAATACAAACGTATCCAAGGAGCGTACCATGCAGGAGTATTAACTGGAAAAGGACTAAACTATGGTGGTAGTTTAGGTCGTACAGAGGCAACGGGATACGGAACCATTTATTTCGTACAAGAAATGTTGAAAGACAGACGTGAAGATTTTAAAAATAAAACAGTGATCACATCTGGATCTGGAAATGTTGCTATTTATGCAATGGAAAAAGCAATTAAATTAGGAGCAAAAGTTGTCGCATGTAGTGATTCAAGTGGATATGTATACGACCGTAATGGGCTAAGTTTACAGACGATTAAGCGAATAAAGTTTTCCGAAGGGGCACGAATTTCCGAGTATGTCAAAACACATCCTGAAGCGGAATATTTTGATGATGGATCTAAAATTTGGTCCATTCCATGTGATATTGCACTTCCTTGTGCGACACAAAATGAAATCGATGAAGCATCTGCAAAAATGTTAGTGAAAAATGGCGTACAAGTTGTTGCGGAAGGAGCAAACATGCCTTGTTCCATCGAAGCAATCGATGTCTTTTTAGAAAATGATATTATGTTTGGCCCTGCACAAGCAGTAAATGCAGGTGGTGTCGCTTGCTCTTCATTAGAAATGGCACAAAATAGCCAAAGACTTAGCTGGACAGTTGAACAAGTAGATGAACAACTACAAAAAATTATGAAAACTATCTATTCAAACTGTAAACGTGCTTCCAATAAATATGACCACCCGGGAAATTTAGTTGTCGGAGCAAATATTGCAGGATTTACAAAAGTAGCAGACACAATGATCGAACAAGGGGTTATTTAAGACAAAACGGCGAAATAAAAT